>JBEBBB010000387.1:0-5360 GCA_041158605.1 Pseudomonadota bacterium | reverse complement strand
CGCTGGCCGACGAGGCCGCTTTTTGGTTGTACTCGTCAGGCTCCACCGGCCGGCCCAAAGGCACGGTGCACACCCAGGGCAACCTGTACTGTACCGCGGCCCTTTACGCCGAACCGGTGTTGGGTTTAAAGGAAACCGACACGGTGTTCTCCGCAGCCAAACTGTTTTTTGCCTACGGCTTGGGCAACGCCTTGAGCTTCCCCTTGAGCGTAGGGGCCACCGTGGTGTTGATGGCCGAACGGCCCACACCCCAGGCGGTGTTTCAACGCCTGACCGGCCACACGCCCACCTTGGCGGGGCGCAAACCCACCGTGTTCTATGGCGCCCCCACCGGGTACGGCGGCATGCTGGCCCAACCCGACCTGCCGGCCAAGACCGACGTGGCGCTGCGCCTGTGCTCATCTGCCGGCGAGGCCCTGCCGCGCGACATCGGCGAGCGTTGGACCGCGCATTTCGGGGCTGAAATCATCGACGGCATCGGCTCCACCGAGATGCTGCATATCTTTTTGTCCAACCGACCCGGTGACGTGCGCTACGGCACCACCGGCAAACCGGTACCCGGCTACAGCGTGGAGCTGCGCGACGAAAACGGACTGGCCATGGCGCCCAACGCCGACGGCTCCATCGACATCGGTGACCTGTACGTACAAGGGCCCAGCGCGGCGTTGATGTACTGGCACAACCGCGACAAATCGCGCGACACCTTCCAAGGGGCCTGGACCAAAAGCGGCGACAAGTACAGCCGCGACGCCGACGGCTACTACACCTATGCCGGCCGCAACGACGACATGCTCAAGGTGAGTGGCATTTACGTCAGCCCCTTTGAGGTCGAGGCCACGTTGGTGCAGCACCCCTCCGTCTTGGAAGCGGCGGTGATCGGCAAAACCGACAGCGACGGCCTGACCAAAACCAAGGCTTTTATCGTGCTCAAAGCGGGGCAAGCCTTGACCGAAGAGGCCGTCAAGGCCTTCTGCAAAGAGCACCTGGCCGCCTACAAGTACCCCCGCCACATCGAGTTTGTGGCGGAACTGCCCAAAACGGCCACCGGCAAAATCCAGCGCTTCAAGCTGCGCGAGCTGGAATCGCAACGGGGCTGAACCGCGCAGCCCGGGGCACGCCCCGGGCCGTGGTGGCTCAGGTGTCCTTGCTGATTTTGATGGTGGGGAACTTGCTGGAAAAGTCCTTGGCTTTGTTCGCCACCGTGATGGCCACCTGGCGGGCCACGGTTTTGTAGGTGGCGGCCAGCTCGCCAGCGGGGTCGGCCACCACGGTGGGGGTGCCGCTGTCGGCCTGCACCCGGATTTGCATGTTCAGCGGCAGGGCCCCCAGGTAACCCACCCCAAATTCGGCGGCCATGCGCTGGCCACCATCGGCCCCAAACACGTGTTCGGTGTGGCCGCAGTTGGGGCAGCAGTACACCGCCATGTTCTCCACAATGCCCAAGATGGGTACGCCCACCTTTTCGAACATCCGGATACCTTTGCGGGCGTCGAGCAGGGCGATGTCTTGGGGGGTGGTAACAATGACCGCACCGGTGATGGGCACCCGTTGGCTCAGGGTGAGCTGGATGTCGCCGGTGCCAGGCGGCATGTCGACCAGCAGGTAATCCAGGTCTTTCCAGTTGGTCTGGCGCAGCAGCTGGTCCAGGGCCTGGGTGGCCATAGGGCCGCGCCAGATCATGGCGTCGTTTTTGTCCACCAGAAAACCGATCGACATGACCTGCACCCCGTGGTTTTCCAGGGGCTCCATGGTCTGGCCATCGGTGCTGTCAGGACGGCCTTCGATACCCATCATCATGGGCTGGCTGGGGCCATAGATGTCGGCGTCCAGGATGCCCACACGGGCCCCTTCGGCGGCCAAGGCCAGCGCCAGGTTTGCGGTGGTGGTGCTTTTGCCCACCCCCCCCTTGCCCGAGGCCACCGCAATGATATTTTTGACTTGGGGCAACAGCTGCACCCCCCGCTGGGCGGCGTGGGCGACGACACGGGTCTGCAGGTTGACCGACACGTTGTCCACACCTGACACCCCTTTGGCCGCGGCCACCAGGGCCTTGCGCCAGGCAGCGTGCTGGCTTTGGGCCGGGTACCCCACCTCCACGTCAAACGACACATCGCCGTCCTGCACCTGCAGGTTTTTCAGGGCCTTGGTGGACACAAAGTCCTTGCCGGTGTGGGGGTCTGTGACGGTTTGCAAGGCTTGCAGCAGCGCCTGGGTATCGACGGCCATAAAACACGGTCTCCGTTGTGTAAGCTGCAAGAAGTCTACCCGTTCGCAGTGCCCTCATTAAAATCGAGGGCTTGCCCTGAAGGACCCTCTGCATGACCGCGCGCCGCTTTTTTGTCACCACCGCCCTGCCTTACGCCAACGGCCACTTCCACATCGGCCACATCATGGAGTACATCCAGGCCGACATTTGGGTCCGTTTGCGCCGCATGCAGGGCCACGAGGTGCACTTTGTGGGGGCCGACGACGCCCACGGGGCGCCCATCATGATCGCCGCTGAAAAGGCCGGCAAAACGCCCCAGCAGTTTGTGGCCGACATCGCCGCCGGGCGCGCTCCCTACTTGGAAGGTTTCCACGTGCGGTTCGACAACTGGCACAGCACCGACGGGGTGGAGAACCACGAACTGGCGCAACAGATTTACCGCGACCTGAAGGCCAACGGCCTGATCGCGACCAAAACCATCGAACAGTTCTTCGACCCCGAGAAGAACATGTTCCTGCCCGACCGCTTCATCAAAGGCGAGTGCCCCAAGTGCGGGGCCAAAGACCAGTACGGCGACAGCTGCGAAAGCTGTGGCGCGGTCTACGCCCCCACCGAGCTGAAGAACCCCTACTCGGCCCTGTCGGGCGCCACACCGGTGCTGCGCACCTCGGAGCACTACTTTTTCAAGCTCAGCGACCCACGCTGCATCACCTTCCTGGAAAACTGGACCGGTGAAGCCGGTCGACTGCAGCCCGAGGTGTTGAACAAAATCAAAGAGTGGTTCGCCAAAGACGACGAAGGCAATGGTGGGCTGGGCGATTGGGACATCTCCCGCGACGCGCCCTACTTTGGCATCGAAATCCCAGACGCGCCAGGCAAGTACTTCTACGTGTGGCTGGACGCCCCCATCGGTTACCTGGCCAGCCTGAAAAACCACTTCGCCAAAGGCCAGGCGGCCGACCACTGGCACCCGGCCTCGCGCACCGCGCAGACCTTTGACCAGTTTGTGGCCGACCCCGCTGTGGAGCAGGTGCACTTCATCGGCAAAGACATCACCTATTTCCACACCCTGTTTTGGCCGGCCATGTTGCATTTCAGTGGCCGCAAAACCCCCACCCAGGTGAACGTGCACGGTTTCATCACCGTCAACGGTGGCGAAAAAATGAGCAAAAGCCGGGGCACCGGCCTGGACCCCATGAAGTACCTGGGGCTGGGCATGAACCCCGAGTGGCTGCGCTACTACCTGGCCGCCAAACTGAACAACCGGGTGGAAGACGTGGACTTCAACCCCGAGGACTTTGTGGCCCGGGTGAACAGCGACCTGGTGGGCAAGTACATCAACATCGCGTCGCGCGCGGCTGGTTTCATTGCCAAACGTTTTAACGGCCAACTGGGCGCCATGTCCGCCGACGGCGACACCTTGCTGGACGCGCTGCAACAGGCCGTGCCTGGGGTGGTCGAGCTGTTGGCCGAACGCGAATACGGCAAAGCCATCCGCGAGACCATGGCCCTGGCCGACCGGGTCAACGAATACGTGGACGCCAACAAACCCTGGGAACTGGCCAAACAGGCCGGCATGGACGCCCGCCTGCAAGACGTGTGCACCACCTGCATCGAGGCGTTCCGGGTGCTGACCACCCTGCTCAAACCGGTGCTGCCCGCCCTGGCGGCCCAGGTCGAGGCCTTCTTGCAGTGCGAGGCCTTGACTGTGACCAACGCCACCACCCCCTTGGGGGCGGGCCACGCCATCGGCACCTACCAGCACCTGATGCAACGGGTGGACATCAAGCTGCTCGAAGCCTTGTTTGAACCCCCTGCGGCCCCCGAACCTGTCCAAGTGGTGCCAGGGGGCGAGCCGGTGGCCGAGACCATCTCCATCGACGATTTCGCGAAGGTGGACCTGCGCATCGCCCGCATTGACCACTGCGAACCGGTGGAGGGCTCGACCAAGTTGTTGCGCTTGACCCTGGACGTGGGCGAAGGCCGCACGCGCAACGTCTTCAGTGGCATCGCGTCCATGTACAAACCCGAAGATCTGATTGGCCAACTGACGGTGGTGGTGGCCAACCTGGCCCCGCGCAAAATGAAGTTCGGTGTGAGCGAGGGTATGGTGCTGGCGGCCAGCCACGCCGACGAAAAAACACAACCGGGCATCTACGTGCTGCACCCCTGGCCTGGTGCCCAACCCGGCATGCGCATCCACTGACCCGGGGCCAGCCATGCACCCCATGCTGCGCGGTTGGGTGGATGTGCAACGCACACACCAGGCCAACGTGCGGCTGGGCTTGACCCTGTGTTTTGTGGCCGGCGCCACCAACGCCGGTGGCTTCTTGGCGGTGGGCCAATACACCTCGCACATGACCGGTGTGGTGTCGTCGATAGCCGACCAATGGGTGTTGGGGCAGTGGACACTGGTGGTCGCAGGCGTGGCCGCCCTGGTGGCCTTTTTGCTGGGTGCCATGACCACCGCTTGGCTGGTCAACCTGGGCTTGCGCCACGGCTGGCGCAGCGCTTTTGGACTGCCTTTGCTCCTCGAAGCGGCTGCGTTGTTGCTGTTTGGCTTGTTTGGCACCGCCATAGGCCATTACGCGGCCTTGTTCACCCCACTCACCGTGGTCTTGCTGTGTTACACGATGGGCCTACAGAACGCGGTGGTCACCAAAATTTCCAAAGCCGACATCCGCACCACCCACCTCACAGGTCTGGTCACCGACCTGGGCCTGGAGTTGGGCCGCCTGCTCTACATCAACCGCGACCCGCAACAAACCCCCGTGCGGGCCAATCGGGAGCGTTTGCGGCTGCAAGCCAGCCTGGTGGGCAGCTTTTTTGTGGGTGCTGTGGTTGGGGCCTGGGGGTTCAAAACCTGGGGGTACGTGACCACATTGCCCTTGGCCGTTTTGCTCCTGTTGGTGGTCTGGCGGCCCCTGGTTACCGATTTGCTGACCCACCGCAAAACTTGACCGGTTCGCCCCCCGCGTTAACATGGCGCATGCCGACACTGGCCTCTTTTCGACCACGCCTCCTGCAAGACCTGCGAACCTACAACACCGATAGGTTCGTTAAAGACGCCGGTGCTGGTGCCACCGTGGGCATCGTTGCTTTGCCGTTGGCCATGGCTTTTGCCATCGCTTCTGGCCTGGGGCCCGCGGCCGGC
>JBEBBB010000386.1:0-2757 GCA_041158605.1 Pseudomonadota bacterium | reverse complement strand
TGTGCCGGAAGGAGCGTTTTCCAAACAAGTGGCTGCGATGGGCGGCACGGACAACGCCTTCACCAGCCGCGACATGACGGCCTACCACCAGCAGGTGCCCGCAGACCGGTTGTTGGATGTGATGCGGCTGGAGGCCGACCGGTTTGCCAACATCCGCTGGAGCGACGATGCGTTTGCCCGCGAGATGCGTGTCATCCAAGAGGAAAGGCGCCAGCGGGTAGAAGAGTCTCCACAGGCCCGTTTGTTCGAAGCGTACACGGCCACAGCCCACCTGGCCCACCCTTACCGGCGGCCCATCATCGGGTGGATGAGCGACTTGGAGACCATGACCTCCGAAGACGCCCGCGCTTTCCACCGCAAGTGGTATGTGCCCGCCAATGCGGCCGTGGTGGTGGTGGGGGACGTCGACCCCGCTACGGTGCGCCGTTGGGCCGAGCAAACCTACGGTGCCATCCCTGCGGGCGCGCTGCCTGCCCGCAAACCGCAGACCGAGCCCCCACAAGCGGGTGTCCGGCGCATGGAGTACCGGGCCCGCACCCGCCAGCCTCTTGTGGTGGTGGGCTACCGTGCCCCGCTCATGGCCGCCCCCGCCCTGTCAGGCGCGCCTGTGAATGCCGCCTCACAAGATGCGCTGGCATTGACCCTGTTGGCGGGTGTGTTGGATGGCCACAGCGCAGCCCGTTTGGAGCGCCAACTGGTGCAAGGCCAGGGCGGGCGCCGGTGGGCCGACAGCGTGGGGGCCTCGTACGGCTTGATGGGGCGTGGTCCCCAGTTGTTTATGCTCACAGGCATACCCGCTGCGGGTGTGGCTCCCGCTGATCTGGAGCAAGCGCTCAAAGCCGAGGTGCGGCGGGTGGCCGAGCAAGGCGTGAGCGAGGTTGAACTGCAGCGTGTCAAAAACCAGTGGATGGCCAGCGAGGTCTACAAATTGGATTCGGTGTTTGGTCAGGCCCGGGAGTTGGGCGGCTACTGGGTGCAAGGTTGGCACCCCGGCAGCGGGCCGGCGCTGATGGAGCAGTTGTCCCGCGTGACGGCGGCGCAGGTGCAAGACGTGGCGCGCCGTTATTTTGATGACCAACAATCCACCGTGGGTTGGTTGTTGCCAGAGGGGGCTCCATGAAACGGTTGATGGGATGGGGCCGTGTAGTGGCCTTGGGCGCGTGGTGTGTTGGGGCGTGGGGTGTGGCGCAGGCCGCGTTGCCCATTGAGCGCTGGGTGCATGACAACGGCGCGCAGGTGTATTGGGTGCGCTCTGAGGCCTTGCCCATGGTGGACGTGCAGGTGGATGTGGACGGTGGCAGCCGCCGCGACCCTGCCGCCCAAGCGGGGCTGGCTGCGGCCACCGCCAGTTTGCTGACCAAAGGCGTGCAGGTGCCCGGCGGGGGCATGGAGGATGAAAACGCCCTGGCCGAGGCCTGGGCCGATCTGGGCGCGCAGTGGTCTGTGCAAGCCAGCAGCGATCGGCTGTCGTTTCGCTTGCGCAGTTTGACCCAGGGTGACCTGTTGCCCCGCGCCGTGGCCTTGGCCGCTCGCCAGCTGGCCCATCCCGCCTTTCCCGAGCCGGTATGGGTGCGCGAGCGGGAGCGTTTGGTGGCCGCTTGGCAAGACGCCCAAACGCGGCCCGATACCTTGGCAGGCCGAACATTTGCACAAGCCGTTTATGGCACACACCCCTACGGCCGGTCGGCCCAACCCAGCACTTGGGCGGCCATAGACACCGCCGCCATGCAGGGGTTTTACCGCCGCCATGCCCGCTTGTGTGACGCCCGTGTCACGGTCGTGGGGCGGGTGGAGCGGCAACAGGTCAACACCTTGGTGGGCACGTTGTTGGCGGGCTGGGCTGGCCATGGCTGTGCGCCCCTGCCCACCGTGCCCGAGGTGCCACCCTTGGCCCAAGCACAAGACACCCGCTTGCCCTTTCAAGCCGCGCAGGCCCAGATCTTGGTGGGGCAGCCGGGCATACCCCGGGCCGATCCCGACTTTTTGGCTTTGACCCTGGCCAACCACATCCTGGGAGGGGGTGGTTTCACCTCCCGCTTGATGCGGGAGTTGCGCGAGCAGCGTGGCCTGACCTATGGCGTCTACAGCTACTTTTCGCCGGGGCGGCACGCGGGGGCTTTTACGGTGAGTTTGCAAACGCGCCCCGACCAGGCCCAAGAGGCCACCGCTTTGGTGCACAGCGTGCTGCGCCGGATGGTGGCCGAGGGCCCTACCAGCGAAGAGTTGCGTGAGGCCAAAGCGTCTCTGGTGAATGGGTTTCCCTTGCGGCTCGACAGCAACCGCAAGCTGTTGGACAACGTGGCCGCACTGGCCTGGAACGGTTTGCCGTTGGACTACCTGGACACCTGGACCACACAAGTCCAGGCCATACCTGCCGACCGCGTGCGCCAGGCTTTGCAGCGGGTGCTGCAGCCCGACCGTTTGGTGACAGTGGTGGTGGGGGGTGCCCCTTGAGCCAGGGTGAGGTCCGCATCATTGGGGGGCAGTGGAAACGCAGCAAACTGCCGGTGCCCGACCGGCCTGGTTTGAGGCCCACCCCAGACCGGGTTCGCGAAACCCTGTTCAACTGGTTGGGCCAGACCCTGACCGGTTGCCGGTGCATCGATGCGTTTGCAGGTTCGGGTGCGTTGGGCCTAGAAGCCGCGTCACGTGGCGCCGAACAGGTGCTGTTGTTCGAGAAGGACCCCGGGTTGGCCCAGGCCATACGTGGCCACGCCCAACGGCTCAAGGCGCAAGGCGTGGAGGTGCGCACCGGCG
>JBEBBB010000385.1:0-3734 GCA_041158605.1 Pseudomonadota bacterium | reverse complement strand
CTTGTCATGGGACAGCACCGCGATTTTGGCGCGGGACCCGGCATCGCGGGCGCAGGTTTTGATTTCCAAAAGGCCTTGCTCGATTTCGGGCACTTCTTGGCGGAACAGCTCGATCATGAAGGCCGGGGCCGAGCGGGACAACAAGATGGGTGCGCCGCGCAGGGTCAGGTCCACTTCCATGATCATGGCGCGCACGCGGTCGCCGGTGCGGAAGTTTTCCTTGGGGATCATCTCGTTGCGCTTGAGGCGGCCTTCCACACGGCCGCTTTCAACGATCAGGTCGCCCTTGTCGAGGCGTTTGACGGTGCCCACAAAAATCTTGTCGCCGCGCGACATGAAATCGTTGAGCAGCATCTCGCGCTCGGCGTCGCGGATTTTTTGCAGAATGACCTGCTTGGCAGCCATGGCGCCAATGCGGCCAATGGGCACACTTTCGATCTGCTTTTCAATGAACTCGCCCACTTGGATGTGGGGCAGGTCTTCTTGGGCGTCGGACAGCATTTCTTCGGCGTCCGGGTTTTGCAAACCAGCCTCGTCGGGGACCACCACCCAACGGCGGAAGGTTTCGTAGCTGCCGCTGTCCGGGTCGATGGCCACACGGATGTCCACCTCACCTTTGTGCAGTTTTTTGGTGGCAGAAGCCAGCGCGGACTCCACAGCACCCAAGACTATGTCACGCTCCACGTTTTTCTCACGTGAGATCGCGTCGATCAGTACCAACATTTCGCGATTCATGTCACTCGCCCGCCTTTCTTGTGTGCTGCTTGTCTGTCAATGTCATGCTTGCTGGGCCCGAGCCCGGCCTTTGAAATCCACGATGGGCGCCAACCGCGCCTCGCGAACCTCGTCCCACATAAAACCCAAAGCCTGCAGAGGCGCTTGCGCGGCCTTGCGGCTGATTTTTTGACCGGGCTTGCGCACCGGCTCGTCGCGCCAGACCACCTGCCACCCGTTGCCATCGGCCGAGCGCTCCAGGGTGCCCCGAAATTTTTTGCGGTTGGCCGCCACGGTGGACTCAGGCCCTTGGGCGCCAATGGGCGCTTTGAGGGTGATGTCGACCACGGCACCCACAAAACGCTGCAGATCGGCTTCGTGCCGCAAAGGCCGGTCGATACCGGGTGAACCCACCTCTAGGCGCTTGTAATCGACGTTTTCCACCTCGAGCAGCAACTGCAACTGGCGGGTGATCACTTCGCAGTCTTCTACCGTGACAAACCGCTCCTCTGCTGCCGCTGGGTCGTAGGGCCAGTCGATGGTGATGCGCAACAAACCAGCCGCCGAGCGTTCAATATCCACCAGGTCGTAGCCCAGTCCGGTCACGGTTTGTTCAACAGATTGTTGCCAGGTCATGGGTGCGGCGGTTTCAGCTGTGCGATAGTTCTGCAATGGAATGGGTGGGGTCGCTGCCAAAAGCGATCGGCCAAAAAAAATGGGCCGGTGTTAACCCGCCCATTTGGTCGTGAAACCGTTATTCTACACCGTAAAAACCCCATATACAAGGGCAAACCATGATCAATGTTTATTCTTGGCCCACCCCCAACGGCCACAAAGTCCACATCATGTTGGAGGAGTGTGGCTTGCGGTTGGGCCGCGATTGGCAAGCGCACCCGGTGGATATTGCCGCAGGCGACCAGTTCAAGCCCGAGTTCTTGCGCATCAGCCCCAACAACAAAATCCCAGCCATGGTCGATCCCGATGGCCCCGATGGCAAACCCATGGCCTTGTTCGAGTCGGGCGCCATTTTGCTGTACCTGGCCGGCAAGTACGGCAAACTGCTGCCCAAAACCGATCGCCAGAAGTTCGAGGTGCTGCAGTGGCTGATGTTCCAAATGGGCGGTGTGGGCCCCATGCTGGGTCAGGCCCACCATTTTCGGATCTACGCCCCCGAAAAAATCGATTACGCCGTGAACCGCTACACCAACGAAGCCAAACGGCTCTACAGCGTCATGGACAAACGCCTATCTGAAAGCCCCTACCTTGGGGGCCGCAGCTACAGCGTGGCCGATATCGCGGTCTTTCCCTGGTTGCGCAGCTGGCAGAACCAGGGCATCGATTGGGCCGACCACCCACACGTGAAGGCCTGGTTTGACAAAATAGCTGCCCGGCCTGCGGTACAGCGCGGCGTGCTGGTCTTGGCCGACAAACGCAAACCCCTGACCGACCAGCAGGCCAAGTCCAATCTGTTCGGACAACAGCAGTACCAAAAAAGATAAGGCCCTGGCCACGACCGGGCCCCTGCTGCCGCTACAATGCGGGCTTCGCGTCGGAGCGTAGCGCAGTCTGGTAGCGCATCTGCTTTGGGAGCAGAGGGTCGAAGGTTCGAATCCTTTCGCTCCGACCACAACCACATACAAAGGCCCACTTGCTGGGCCTTTGTACCTTCAAGTCAGCAAGCTGCCCGTAGCTCAGCTGGATAGAGCAACGGCCTTCTAAGCCGTGGGTCGGGGGTTCGAGCCCCTCCGGGCAGGCCAACCGTCACAGGAAGCCGACAGGCCATGACCATCACCATCAAGGACAACACCGGCATTGAAGGCATGCGCGTGGCTGGCCGCCTGGCCGCCGAGGTGCTGGATTACCTCACGCCCTTTGTCAAGCCGGGTGTCACCACGCTCGAGCTCGACCGCTTGGCATTGGACTTTATTGTCAACGTGCAAGGGTGCAAGTCGGCGACGGTGGGTTACCAACCCCCAGGCTACCCGCCCTATCCCGCATCCATTTGCACCTCGGTCAACAGCACGATTTGCCACGGCATCCCCAACGACAAGCCCTTAAAAAAGGGTGACATCCTCAACATCGACGTCACCGTCATCAAAGACACCTGGTATGGCGACACCAGCCGCATGTTCTTGGTCGGCGACACCACGCCCGCGGCCAAACGCCTGTGCGCCACCACCTACGAGTGCATGTGGAAAGGCATCCAGATCGTGCGCCCCGGCATCCGCCTGGGTGACATTGGCCACGTGATCCAACGCCACGCCGAAAGCGCCGGGTATTCGGTGGTGCGCGAGTTCTGCGGCCATGGCATAGGTCAGCGCTTCCACGAAGACCCCCAGGTGCTGCACTACGGCAAACCGGGCACGGGGCTGGAGTTGCAGCCCGGCATGGCTTTCACCATCGAGCCCATGATCAACGCTGGGCGGCGTGAGATCCGCGAAATGGGCGATGGCTGGACCATCGTCACCAAAGACCGCTCCTTGTCGGCCCAATGGGAGCACACGGTGGTAGTGACTGAAACCGGTTACGAGGTCATGACCCTCTCCAGCGGCAGCCCGCAGCCTCCCGCTTTTGTGACCGTCTGAGCGCACAAACCACCCACCAAGGGGTACACACCGTGGCCAACGCCAAAGACCTGGGCGCTTTGCGCCAGCAGTACAAAACCGACAAAGCCGAGGTGATGGCGCGCATCGCCGCCATGGGCCCCCAGTCCAGGTCCATACACAACCTCTTGCGCCGCTTGGCCCGTTTGACCGACCACACCTTGCAGCAGCTGTGGCGGGCGGCACAGTTGCCCACAAGTTGCGCTTTGGTGGCGGTGGGTGGTTATGGCCGGGGCGAGTTGTTTCCCTACTCCGACGTGGACGTGTTGGTGTTGTTGCCCGATGGCACCGATCTGGATGCCGACACCGCTGTCAAAACACGCCTGGAGGCGTTTATCGGAACATGTTGGGACCTGGGGCTGGAAATCGGCTCCAGCGTGCGCACCTTGGGCGATTGCGTCACCGAGGCCGGTAAAG
>JBEBBB010000384.1:0-4300 GCA_041158605.1 Pseudomonadota bacterium | reverse complement strand
TGGCCCACCCGCAGTTTGTGAGCGGCCAGTTCAACACCGGTTTCATCGCCGAACACTACGGCAAGGGGTTCCACTCGGAAGACGTGCCGCACGATGACCCCGATTTCCTGGCTGCACTGGCCGCCTTTGTGCGCCGCAAAAGCCGCGAACGGGCTGCCAACCTCAGTGGCCAATTGCCCAACTACGGTGTGCAAGTGGGCAGCAATTACACCGTGGTGGTGTTGGGCGCCCAGGGCCAAAACCGTTACGTACCGGTGCACATCGACGAGGTGGCGGGCAAGCCCGGTTCGGCTGTGGTCACCATCGGTGAGCGCACATACGCCATTGAAAGCGACAGCCGCTTGAACGACGTCCGCATCCAGGGCACCGTGAACGGCCAGGCTTTCACCGCCCAGGTGGAGCGGGGCACCGCCAAAAACCCCTTGGCCTTGGTGGTACAGCACAACGGCACCAAAATCGAATCGCTGGTCATGTCGCCCCGCATGGCCGAACTGCACCGGCTCATGCCTTACAAGGCGCCGCCCGACATGAGCAAATACGTGCTGTCGCCCATGCCCGGTCTGTTGGTGGAGGTGGCGGTGCAGCCGGGCCAGAAGGTACAGGCCGGTGAACGTGTGGCCGTGATCGAGGCCATGAAGATGGAGAACGTGTTGTTCGCCGCCGCCGATGGTGTGGTGGCCAAGGTGCTGGCCGGCAAAGGTGAGAGCCTGAGCGTGGACCAAGCCATTGTGGAGTTCGAACAATGAGCGCGGCCTCCGCACGGCCTTTTAAGGTGCTGGGTGTTCAGCAGATCGCCATCGGTGGCCCCGACAAACACCGCCTGCAAACCTTGTGGGTGGACATGCTGGGCCTGGAGGTCACGGGCACCTTCAAAAGCGAGCGCGAAAACGTTGACGAGGACATTTGCGCCATGGGCAGCGGTCCTTTCAAGGTCGAGGTGGACCTGATGCAACCGCTCGACCCCGAGAAAAAGCCCGCGGTGCACACCACGCCGCTCAACCACGTGGGCTTGTGGATCGACAAACTGCCCGAGGCCGTGGAATGGCTGACGGCGCAGGGTGTGCGGTTTGCACCCGGTGGCATCCGCAAGGGCGCTGCGGGTTTTGACATCTGCTTCCTGCACCCCAAATCCAACGAGGCCTTTCCCATCGCCGGTGAAGGGGTACTGATCGAGCTGGTGCAGGCGCCCCCCGAGGTGGTGGACGCGTTCGCCCGCTTGGGCTAGACCATCCTTCGAGCGGTTTTCTGAGGCCTCTACGGCGATCGCGGGGCCCGAGCGGCGCGCGCGCGGGCGAGCGCCGCCTCGATCACGGCCCGTTTGTGATCCAACTGCACCGGGTCGGTGATCTTGGAGTGGGCCGCCAGGTTCTGCAGTTTCTCCTGGGCCTTGTGGTCTTGCCGCGTGTGGTGGGCCAGCTCCTCGCGTGCCAAGCGGGTGAGTCGCTGTTCGTAGCGTCCGCGTGCCGCTTGCGCCTCAGCGGGTGACCACGCCGCCCAGCCGGTGCGCTCACCTGTGGCGTTTTCCAGCAAAATGCAGTCCACTGGACACACCGGTAGGCACAACTCGCAACCTGTGCAGTGCGCCTCGATCACGGTGTGCATGCGTTTGTTGGCGCCCACAATCGCGTCGGTAGGGCAGGCCTTGATGCACAAGGTACAGCCTATGCACCAGTTCTCATCGATGTAAGCCACCGCGCGTGGGCTCTCTACACCGTGCTCGGGGCTCAAGGGCAGGGCGGGGCGTTGGGTGATGGCGGCCAAGCGTTCCACCCCAGCCCGGCCCCCCGGTGGGCATTGGTTGATGCCGGCGGTGCCGTCGGCCACCGCGCGCGCATAGGCCGCGCAGTCGGGGTAGCCGCAACGGGTGCATTGGGTCTGGGGCAGGGCGTCCAGCACCCGCTGGAACAAATCCCCAGGCATGGGGTCAGCGGGCCCGTTTGGCGGCTGCTTTGCGCGGGGTCGGCGCAGGCGCTGCGGGTGTGGCTGCAGGGGCAGGTGCTGCCACAGGTTCAGCTACCACCACTGCTGCAGGTTGGTGCGCCTTGATGAAGCTTCGCACCTTGGGGTAGACCACCTCGCGCCACCGCCGTCCGCTGAAAATGCCGTAATGACCAGCCCCTTTCACCTCCAGGTGCTGTTTTTGGCCGTCAGGGATGCTGGCGCACAGGCCGTGGGCGGCGGCGGTCTGGCCACTGCCCGAAATGTCGTCCAACTCACCTTCAACGGTCAGCAGCGCGCTGTGGGCGATGTCTTGGGGCCGTACCAGCTCCGATTGGCCCTGTTCGTTGCGCACCTGCCAGGTGCCGCGGACCAATTTGAAGTCTTGGAACACCGTCTGGATGGTTTCCAGGTAGTAATCGGCGTCCATGTCGAGCACGGCGTTGTACTCGTCGTAAAACTTGCGGTGGGCCTCGGCGCTTTCGTTGTCGCCCTTGATCAGGTCTTTGAAGTAGTCGTAGTGGCTGGTGGCGTGCCGGTCGGGGTTCATGGCCACAAAACCGGTGTGCTGCAAAAAGCCAGGGTACACCCGCCGGCCGGCGCCCGGGAAGTTGCTGGGTACGCGGTAGATCACGTTGTTCTCGAACCACTCGTGGCTGCGCTGCGTGGCCAGGTTGTTCACCGCGGTGGGGGACTTGCTCGCGTCGATGGGGCCGCCCATCATGGTCATGGACAGCGGGGGTGTTTCGCCACGGCTGGCCATCAAAGACACGGCCGCCAACACCGGCACGGTGGGCTGGCACACGCTCATCACGTGGCAGTTGCCATAGTGCTGTTGCAGGTACCGGATGAAGCCTTGGACGTAGTTGACGTAGTCGTCGAGGTGGAACTCGCCATCGGTCAGTGGTACCAAGCGGGCGTTTTTCCAGTCGGTGATGTAGACCTTGTGGTCTTTCAGCATGGTGCGCACCGTGTCGCGCAGCAGCGTGGCGTAGTGGCCCGACAACGGGGCTACGATCAGCACCACCGGTTGGCCTTTGATCTTGGCCAGGGTGGCGGTGTCGTCCGAGTAGCGCTTGAAGCGGCGCAGTTCGCAAAACGGCTTGTCCACCTCGACGCGCTCGTGGATGGCGACCTCGGTGCCGTCCAGGTCGATGGTGCGGATGTCGAACTCGGGCTTTTCGTAGTCTTTGCCCAAGCGGTACATCAGGTCAAAACCAGCCGACATGCGCTGCGCCATAGGGGTCTGACCCAAGGGCGACAGGGGGTTGCTGTACAACTTGGCGGTGAGCTGGGCCAGGTCCGCAAAAGGCTCCATCAGGGAGCGTTGTGTTTCGTAGATCTGGTAAAGCATGCTAACTCCAATACAGTGCGTAAAATGCTGCACTGCAATATAACAGCAACCGCCGGCCCTTGCTGAAGGGGAAACACCTAGCCCCTGTCACCCAGGGGCCAGGCCAGCAGGGCCGGCCGTGGGGTTTACAGCACCTTCGCGATGGCCTGGCAGACGTAGCCGATGTTTTTGCTGTTCAGCGCGGCCACACACATGCGGCCGGTGTCAGTGCCGTACACACCAAACTCGTTGCGCAGGCGCACCATCTGGTCTTTGGTCAGGCCCGAGTAGCTGAACATGCCGATCTGGGTGGTGATGAACGACATGTCGCGTTCAATGCCGGCGGCCTTGAGGCCATCAACCAGGGCTTGGCGCATGGCTTTGATGCGAACGCGCATTTCGGCCAGTTCTTTTTCCCACAAGGCGCGCAACTCGGGGTTGCCCAACACCGCTGCCACCACCGCACCGCCGTGGATGGGCGGGTTGGAGTAGTTGGTGCGGATGGCGATTTTCAGCTGGCTCAGCACGCGGTCGGCTTCGGCCTTGTCGGCACACAACACGCTCAGGGCGCCCACGCGCTCGCCGTAGAGGCTGAAGCTCTTGGAGAACGAGGTGGACACAAAGAAGGTCAGGCCGGCGGCCACAAACTTGTTGATCACGGCGCCGTCTTCGGCGATACCGTGGCCAAAGCCCTGGTAAGCCATGTCCAGGAAGGGGGTCAGGTTTTTGGCCTTCACAGCGGCCACCACCTGGTCCCACTGGGCGGGGGTGATGTCGTAGCCGGTGGGGTTGTGGCAGCAGGCGTGCAACACCACCACAGTGCCGGTTGCGGCGGCGTTCAGGCTGGCCAGCATGCCGTCAAAGTTCACACCCCGTTTGTCGGCGTCGTAGTAAGGGTAGGTGTCGACGCTGAAGCCGGCGTTCTGGAACAGCGCGCGGTGGTTCTCCCAGCTGGGGTCGCTGATCAGCACGCGTGCCGCGGGGTTGATGCGCTTGAGGAAGTCGGCACCGATCTTCAGGCCGCCGGTA
>JBEBBB010000383.1:0-15077 GCA_041158605.1 Pseudomonadota bacterium | reverse complement strand
AAACCGGATGCTGACCACGTGCAGGTGACCATGGGACGCTGCCCCCGCCGCGCTGCAATGGGCTTGTACACGTTCCACCAAGCCGGTGCGATTGGGCAGGCCGGTACCCAGGTCGTGGGTGGCGTTGTGGCGCAGCGACTCCAGGTGGCGCCGAACCTCCCCGGTGTGGAACCCTACCTGCTCCCACAACCGTTGCTGGAACACGCTGCGCAACACGTTGAAGTGGGCCGCCGTCAGCACGTTGAAGGTGTAGGCCACCCCGTAAAACAGGCACTCCAGTGGCCGGTAGGTCCACAGGCCCCTGTGGGCGCTGCTGTAGACCAGCAGAAGGGGTACCGTGGCCGCGAACAGCAGGCCCACCAGCCACCCCACTTTTTGGCCGCGCAAAAAAAACACCAGGTAGGGGAATACAAACGACCAGTACAGGGCGTCGCCGGCCTGGCCGCCGAACACGTTGTTGATGGCGAAAACCACAAAACCTGCCAGAACCAGCAGGCTTTCGCTCCAAAGGGGCCGCCGCCCCCAAATGGCCAGCCAGACCGCCGGCAACATCAGGGATGCCGCCAGCAGCAGCTGGAACAAACCCAGCAGGTGCAAACGGGGGTCGTCTTGGTGCAAGGTGCGGTTCAGCACGCCCCAAAGCGCCAAGATGGCCAAGCCGATCACGGCAAAGGTGAGGGTGTTTTTGCGGCGGTCGGCGTCTGGAACGATGTCTTGTTCGCCAATGCCAAAGAGCTGCCGCAAGGCCACGCGCCAGGGGATGGAAGGGGGCGTTGTCCCGGTGGTTGCCACAGTGCGGTCTGTTGTTGGTGGTGGGCTCAGGCTGGTATCCTACCCTTGAAGGCCGTGGTGGGGCAATTTGCCGTGGTCGCACACCCAAAAAGGACTACCCATGGACACACAGCCCTACGAAGCGTTGGTGATCGGCAGCGGCTTTGGTGGCGCGGTGGCGTGTTGCCGTTTGGCCCAGCGTTGGCCAGGCCGGGTGCTGTTGCTGGAGCGTGGCCAGCGGTACCCCAAAGGGTCGTTTGCCCGCGACCCCCATGGTTTTTCGACCCAGTTTTGGGCAGCCTCCAAAGGCCAGCGCCACCTCAACGGTTTGTTCGATATCCGCAATTTCCGGCGCATGGACGCTGTGGTGGCCGCTGGCCTGGGCGGAGGGTCTTTGGTTTACGCCAACGTGTTCATGCGCCCCCCTGCGTGGGTCTTCGAGCAGGGCTGGCCTCAGGGTTGGACGCTCCCACAACTGGAGCCCTATTACCGGGTTGCCCAATCGGTGCTGGGGGCCCGCCCCTTGCCTCCCGAAGGGTCAGAGCCTCGCCGTGTGGTGAAGCGCCAGCAGCTGTTTCAAGCGTTTGCACAACACGAGGGGCGGCCCACCCACGCCCCCGACATCGCCGTGTTTTTTGGGCGCTCTTATGCCGCACAAACCGGCGCACCCACCCCCATAGGAGAGCAGGAACGCAACCGGTATGGTGCCATCCAGACCTCCTGCACCTACTGCGGGGAGTGCAACATCGGGTGCAACGTGCACGCCAAAAACTCGCTGGACCTGAACTACCTGCACGCCGCCGAACACCACCACAAGGCCCAGGTGCGCACCGGTGCCGAGGTGACCCGCATCACCCCCTTGGGGCCTACAGGACAAGCCGACACCACGGCCACGGGCACACACGGCTACCTGGTCGATTACACGGACGCGCAGGGCCAGGGGTACCAGGTGCGGGCACGGCGGGTGGTGGTGGCTGCTGGCACGCTGGGCACCAACGAATTGTTGTTGCGCTGCCGCGACGAACACGGCACCTTGCCCCGGCTCAGCCCGCAACTGGGCCATCGGTTTTCGGGCAACGGCGACTTTGTGGCCGTGGCGGTGCAAGGCCAACAAGACGCCTCGCCCAACCATGGGCCGGTCATCACCCAGTGCATCGATTACGGCCTGGCCCAACCCCAGGCGGGTCAACCTGCTTATCAGCTCGAAGACGCCGCATACCCACCGCTGGTGTCTTGGTACGTGGAGGGGCTGCGGCCGGTGATCACACCTTGGCAGTGGCTGGCCAAAGGCGGCCGTGTGTTCCGGTTGTTGTGGACCAGGTTCAGGCAGTCGGTGTGTGGGGGCAAGTGGAGCGGGTCGGTGGTTCACTACGCCGCAGCCCTCTTGAAAGACGACATGTCGTACCGCAGCAGTGTGTTGTTGTTCATAGGCAAGGACCGGGGTGATGGCGTGTTCCGCCTGAATGGTGGCCGTCTGGAGCTGCACTGGCCCCAGGCCACCAGCCGGCCCCTTTATGACGCGGTGGTGGCTTGTGGCCAGCGATTTGCTGCTTTTGTAAAAGCCCAAAAATATGTGCCCCAGCCCACCTGGACCTGGCCGGTGCGCAACAACATCACCGTGCACCCCCTGGGGGGTTGTGCCTTGGCTGACAGTCCTGAACAAGGTGTGGCCAGTGCCCACAACCACGAACGGGGGCAGCTCTTTGGATACCAGCACCTGTATGTGACCGACGGTGCGTTGCTGCCCGGTTCGGTGGGTGCCAACCCCAGCGCCACCATCACCGCTTTGGCCGAATGGGTGTGCGAAGGCATCACTGGCCATGCCCCCGACGACACCTTGGGTGTAGAACCATGACCAACCCCACCACGCAGCCCACCACACAATCTCCAACGCCCGCCCATGTCTGCTTCACCGAAGACATGGTGGGGCATGCCAGCCTGGGCCAGTTCACCGCCGAAGAAGGGGCCGAACGGGGTCGGGCGCAGAACACCCCGCTCTCCTTCCGGCTCACCATCCACATCGACGACATCGACCGGTTTATTGCAGACCCCGCACACGAGGCCCGGGCTTTGGGTGTGGTCGACAGCCCCTTGTTGGGCGGGCGCAGGCCGGTGCTCAAAGGTGTTTTTAACCTGTTCGCGGCCAGCGGGGATGCCGACCGCAAAACCATGTTGTACCGGCTGTTCCTGGAGGATGCCCAAGGCGAACCCATCACCCTGAGCGGGACCAAAGACGTGCGCAACGACGCCGGCCCCGACCTGTGGGCCGACACCACGACCTTGCGCACCAACCTCTACGCGGGCCATGTGGGCCCCGCAGACGAACCCCGTGCCGACCTGCTGGGGGCGGGCGTGTTGCGCATCGGCTGGGCCGATTTCCTCCGCCAGTTGACCACCTTCCGGTCAGACGCGCCCACCCTCACCGAACGTTTGTCGGCGGTGGAGCGTTTCGCCACGTTTTTTGCTGGCTCCTTGTGGCAGCTGCATGGGCTACCACGCCGGCACCGCCTGGAGCCGTCGGCACGGGAAATACCCTTGCGCACCTTGCAGGGGGTTGAGAACGCCACCGCCTCCACCCACCGGGTGTCCACCGCAGACGGCCTGGGCATCAGCCTGCTGCGGCTGCAGCGTGCGCCCTGCCAAGACGTGGTGCTGTTGGTGCCCGGTTTGACGGCCTCCAGCGACATGTTCACCATGCCCGAACACCGCAACCTCACCAACGTGTTGCACGATGCGGGGTACACCGATGTGTGGGTGCTGGACGGGCGCATCAGCAACGCCCACCCGTACAACCTGGCCCGCCACCGCTACACGGTGGACGACGTCGCCCTGTACGACAACCCCGCCGCGCTAGAAACGGTGCGCCAAGCCGTTGGCCCTGGGGCCCGGATCCACGTGATCGCCCACTGCCTGGGGGCTTTGTCCATGGCCATGTCGCTGTTTGCGGGTCGTTTGCCTGGGGTGGCCAGCATGGTGTTGAACGGCGTGGCCCTGACGCCCAAGGTCAACCGACCAGCGTATTGGAAACTGCACGTGGGCCCGTTTTTGGCAGAGTCGGTGTTGGGTGTGGACTACCTCAACCCCAACTGGGGCCGGCAGCCCGGTTGGTTCGCGGGCAAGCTGCTGGCCAAAGGGGTGTCTTTGGTGCACCGCGAGTGTGATGTGCCCGCTTGCCACATGACCAGTTTCATGTGGGGTGTGGGCCAACCGGTGTTGTACCGCCACGAAAACCTCCACGACACCACCCACCGGCGGATCGGTGATTTGTTTGGTGGCAGCGGGGTGCACTACTACCGCCACGTCTTGAAAATGCTCAAGGCGGGGAACAGCGCGGTCAAGTACGACCCGCGCGATGTGCGTTACCGGCACCTGCCCGACAACTACCTGGACAACGCGGCGCAGGTCGAAACACCCCTGCTGTTGGTGGCCGGTCAGCAAAACGCCTTGTTTTTGGATTCGAATGTGCTGTGCCACCAGCGTTTGGAGCGGGTGGCGCCCGGGCGGCACGAACTGGCGGTCGTGCCTGGTTATGGGCACGCCGATGTGTTCATCGGCCAAAACGCGGCGCAGGATGTGTTCCCGCGCTTGGTGTCGTTTTTAGACCGGCATGCGCAGCCCGTCAGCCCAGGCGGTGTTTGAGCCCTGCCCAGCGCGACAGCACCACCAGGTCGAGCAACAACACCCCCACCACCAACGCGCCCGTGAGGGGGAAGGCGAGCGACGTGGCCACCATCACCACAGCCCCTGTTTTCCATAGGGCGGGGTGGCGGGGGGCGGGGGGCGCGACCAAGCGGCCGGCCTGGCGGGGCCGCCGCTGCCACCAGATCACCACACCGCTCACACACAACACCACCACCGCCAAACAGAACACCACGTTCAGCCATGCGCTCCACCAACCCAGATCACCCTGGTGCAACGCCGTGCCCACCGCCATGACCTTGGCCAGCGCGCTGTAGTCGCCAAACCCCACATCCGCCAACACCCGGCCGCTGTAACGGTCGATGTGCACGTAACGGTCTTGTGTGGGGTTCTGCAAGTCGCCGCTCATGGTGTCGGCGCTGATGGTGTACACCCCTTGTGGGCCCTGGGGCGTGGTGATGCGGTAGGCACCAACAAACCCCAAGGACCGGGCCAGGTCGTTGACAGTGTCCAAATTCACGGGCATTCCCGGAGGGATGCCACCCTGGCCGGCGCTGGAGCCCGATGCGGGCAAAGGGGTTTGTTCCATGCCCCAGGCCACCTCTTTGATACCAGGGGTGGCCAGCGATGCGTGTGTGTGCTCCGAAAGCGGCAGCTGTTCCCACTTGTCAGTGGGGAAGCTGCTCCAGGGTTGCACCCACTTCGCACCCCACACGCCGCTCCAAGCCAGCCCACTGAGCAGGAAAAAGCACAACACCAACGCGGTCCACAGGCCCACCGCAGTGTGCAAGGCCGCCCACCAGCGGCGCCCCGAGATGCCCTGGGGCACGGTCAAGGCTTTGCGCCAGGTGGTGCCACCCCGGGGCCAGTGCATGTACACCCCCGTGGCGATCAGCACCAGGCCCAAGCCGGACGCGATTTCGATCAGCGCGTCGCCCACCGGGCCGATCAACAAGGTGCCGTGGATTTTTTCGGCCCAGGCGAACACCGTGGTTTCTTTGTCGACCGAGTTCAGGGCCTCTGCCGTGTAGGGGTTGACTGCCACCGCCCGCTCGTGGCTTGAAAAGGCCACGGTGAACCAGCTGGGTTCGGCTAGGGTGGCCGGTGCGTGGTAGCCCTTGAGTGTGGCGTCGGGCCACAGTTTTTGCACCACCGCTGCTTGCTGGCCTACGCTCAGGACCGTGCCCGTGGGCACGACCTCGATACGGTTGCCCAGCCGGGTTTGAAAACCGGTGAAGTACACCATCACCAAGCCGGTGATGGACAGCATCAACAAAAAAGGCACCACGTACAGGCCAGCGTAAAAGTGCCAGCGCCAAGCCGTGTGGTGAAAACGGGCCAGCACCGTTGGGGGCGTTCGGGGCGCGGCGGTTGTGGGAGCGGGAGTGGTCATGTCAAGTTTGTTCGTCGGGTATGGGCGAGCAAGGGCCAACAGGCTACAAGCCTGGTGGGGGCCGCGCAAGCGGACACCACCGCCGCCTTTTGAGCGGGGTGATGTGGGGTGGGGAAGGAAGAGACCCTAGGGGCTCAGTGCTTGTGCTGGTGAGCGGCAGCGGGGGCTGCAGCTGCATTCAAGGCCCGCGCGGGGGCTTTGATGTCCAGTGTGGACCGGGTGCCGTCTTTGCCTGCGAACACCAGGGTCACAGGGACCAGGTCACCTTCTTTGATCTGGCCTTTGAGATCCATCAGCATCACGTGGTAACCACCGGGTTTGAGGTCCACGGTTTTACCGGCAGGCAAAGCCACGCCAGCCACCTTGCGCATTTTCATGACGTTGTTGTCCATGGCCATTTCATGGACCTCCACGACCCCAGCGATGGCCGATCGGGCTTCAACCAGCTGGCTGTCGGCGTTGGCGGTCAATTGCATGAAGGCGCCAGTGGACTTTTGTTGGGCCACTGTGGCGCGCACCCAAGGGTCTTTGATGTCAACAGGGGCAGGTGTTTGGGCCCAAGCTTGGGCGGTCAAGGCGATCAGGGTTGAAGCGATCAGGTGTTTCATGGTGTTGTGTGTCCAAGCGGTGGGGCATCGCCCCAGGTGCAAAAGGCTGGGTGGTAGAGCGTGTAAGCCGGCACACCCCAGGCAAAAGCATGGGTGGTTGGCGTGGGCCAACCCGGTCAGCTGACTTGTGGTGGCGGGGCGCGCGCTTGGACGGCCACCCAGCGCGTGTGCGGGTGGGGATGCGCCAGCGTGGGGGTAGGGCGAGCCTCTGTGCCATGGGCCGCGAGCCAGAGCAAGGGCGTGGGAGGCATGACCACCGCCGTTCCCAGGGCCGGGCACCACCCGCAGTGCGGGGCGCTGTTCGTTAGGGGGTGGTTGGAGGCGGGGGGAGCCGTGTCGCCCACCCCTGTTGCGTCAACCTTGACCCAGGTCACGCCTGTGGCTTGGCAGACCTCCACCCACTGGCTGTTCTGAGAGCGGCTTGCCATGGCTTGGGCCAGGGCCGGCCACAGGGCTCCCCACAACAGCGCCAGCGCCACCAGCCAAGTGGCCAGTGGGCGCGGTGTTTGGTGGGGGCGGGTGGCCAGCATGTGAGGAGTTTACCAGCGCGCCCCCGGCGGTTTTGTGGGAAAATAAGGGGTTGAACAGCACACCAAGAGCGAGAAAGGCACCCTGGTTATGACACCGCGAACTACCCTGGAGACCCACCACACCCCTTGAGGGTGCAGTTCGCGCCTGCCCTTTTGGTTGGTTCCCAGCGCGGCCCCCGAGCCGCGTTTTTGTTGTCTGGAGTCCCCCTTGTTGAATATCACGCTCCCCGATGGTTCGCAACGCCAGTTCCCCGGTCCCGTGTCTGTGGCCGAGGTGGCCGCTTCCATTGGTGCAGGCCTGGCCAAAGCCGCTTTGGGCGGCAAAGTGGATGGCAAACTGGTTGACACGTCCCATGTGCTCCAGCAAGACGCTGCACTGGCCATCGTTACCGCTAAAGACGCTGACGGTCTGGAGCTGATCCGCCACTCCACAGCCCACTTGCTGGCCTACGCGGTCAAAACCCTGTTCCCCGACGCCCAGGTCACCATCGGGCCGGTCATCGAACACGGGTTTTATTACGACTTTTCGTACAAACGCCCCTTCACCCCTGAAGACCTGGTCGCCATCGAAAAAAAGATGGCCGAACTGGCCAACAAAGACGAGCCGGTGGTGCGTCGGGTGTTGCCCCGGGACGAGGCGGTGGCCTATTTCAAAGGCTTGGGCGAGCACTACAAGGCCGAGATCATCGCCAGCATCCCCAGCAACGAAGATGTGTCGCTGTACCGCGAAGGTGCGTTTGAAGACCTGTGCCGCGGGCCCCACGTGCCCAGCACCGGCAAATTGAAGCATTTCAAACTGATGAAGGTGGCTGGCGCCTACTGGCGTGGCGACCACCGCAACGAAATGCTCCAGCGGGTGTACGGCACCGCCTGGGCCACCAAGGACGAGTTGCAGCAGCACCTGACCATGCTGGAGGAGGCCGAAAAACGCGACCACCGCAAGCTGGGCCGCGAACTGGACCTGTTCCACCTCGACGAGCACTCGCCCGGGACCGTGTTCTGGCACCCCAAAGGTTGGACCCTGTGGCAAGAGGTTGAGCAGTACATGCGCCGTGTGTACCGCGAGAATGGCTACCAAGAGGTCAAGGGCCCCCAGATCCTGGACAAAACCCTGTGGGAAAAAACCGGTCACTGGGACAAGTACCGCGAGAACATGTTCACCACCGAATCGGAAAAGCGCGACTACGCGCTCAAACCGATGAACTGCCCCGGTCACATCCTGATTTACAAACAGGGCATCAAGAGCTACCGCGACCTGCCCCTGCGTTATGGCGAGTTTGGCCAGTGCCACCGCAATGAACCCACCGGCGGCCTGCACGGCATCATGCGCGTGCGCGGTTTCACCCAAGACGACGGCCACATCTTCTGCACCGAAGACATGATCCAGTCCGAGGTGCAGGCCTTTACCACGCTGCTCCAGAAGGTTTATCGAGATTTCGGGTTCACCAACATCATCTACAAGCTGTCGACCCGCCCGGAAAAGCGCATCGGCAGCGATGAGAGCTGGGACAAGGCTGAGGCCGCTTTGGCCGATGGCCTGCGCGCTTCGGGTTGTGAGTTCGAGTACCTGCCGGGCGAGGGGGCCTTTTACGGTCCCAAAATCGAATACACCCTCAAAGACGCGCTGGGCCGGGCGTGGCAGTGTGGCACCATACAGGTCGACCCCAACCTGCCCGAGCGGCTGGACGCCGAGTTTGTGGGCGAAGACGGCAACCGCCACCGCCCGGTCATGTTGCACCGCGCCATCGTGGGCAGCCTGGAGCGTTTTATCGGGATTTTGATCGAGCAACACGCTGGCGCGCTGCCTGTTTGGCTGGCTCCGGTGCAGGTGGCGGTGCTCAATATCACCGATGCGCAGCTCGAATACTGTCGCGAAATTGCCAAAACGCTGGAGAATCAAGGGCTTAGGGTGGTGCTGGATGAGCGCAACGAGAAAATCACGTATAAAATACGCGAGCACTCGCTGCAAAAGCTGCCGTACATCCTCGTGGTTGGCGACAAAGAGCGGGCGTCTGGGGCTGTGGCCGTGCGTGCGCGCGGCAACAAAGACCTGGGTGTCCTGTCGCTAGAGGAGTTCGCCCAACGCATCCGGTCCGACATCGCTGCCAAGGTTTAAACCGACAGCGTTCGGGCCGTTTCAACCGTCTGGGTCCGTGGCTGGCGGCGGTTTTGCTGCCTGGCAGCTTTTTTGTACAAGGATTTCACCATCGCTACCAACTTTCGTGACCGTCGCCAACGCGAGGAACGTGCCCACCGCTTGAACCGCGAAATCATGGCCCCCGAGGTCCGCCTGTCTGGGCCGGACGGCGAGGCCATTGGTATTGTGAGCCTCCAAGAAGCGCTGCGCATGGCCGGTGACCTGGATGTCGACCTGGTTGAAATTGCTGCCACGGCCAACCCGCCTGTGTGCCGCCTGATCGACTACGGCAAATTCAAGTACGCGGAACAAAAGAAGGCTGCAGAAGCGAAGTCCAAACAAAAGGTGATCGAGGTCAAGGAAATCAAATTCCGACCCGGCACCGACGATGGCGACTACAACATCAAGATGCGCAATATCCGGCGCTTCCTGGACGATGGCGACAAGTGCAAGATCACCTTGCGTTTTCGCGGTCGGGAAATCACCCACCAGGAGCTCGGTTTGGCCTTGTTGCAGCGCATCCGCGACGAGTTGGCTGACACGATTGTGGTGGAGCAATTCCCCAAACTCGAAGGCCGGCAGATGATCATGATGATCGCCCCAGGCCGCCGCAAGGCGGGTGGTGGCAAGGCAGCTGCGGAGCAGCCGGCCGAACAGCCCGCGCAAGCGGTCTGACCGCATGCAGGCGGTGTGGGTTGGTCGCCCATGCCACCTGTGCAGCACGCAAGTGTTGCAAACCCAAGTGGCTCGGGGCCTACAAGACCGTGATCAGGTTCACGGCGCCTCACGAGCACAAACCATAAGGAGCATCAACATGCCCAAAATGAAGACCAAGAGCAGTGCGAAAAAGCGTTTTCGCGTTCGTCCAGGTGGCACCGTTAAACGCGGTCAAGCCTTCAAACGTCACATCCTGACCAAGAAGACCACCAAGAATAAGCGCCAGTTGCGTGGTGCGGTGACTGTCCATGAGACCAATATGGGTCACATGGCGCAGATGCTGCCCGGCATGGGCATTTGATTTAACGACGAACAAGGAGTAGCTTATGCCTCGCGTCAAACGTGGTGTCACCGCACGTGCCCGTCACAAAAAAGTCCTGGCCTTGGCCAAAGGTTTCCGCGGCCGTCGCGGCAATGTTTTCCGCATCGCCAAACAGGCGGTGATGAAGGCAGGCCAATACGCCTACCGTGACCGCCGTACCCGCAAGCGCGTGTTCCGCCAGTTGTGGATCGCCCGTATCAATGCCGGTGCTCGTGAACTGGGTCTGACCTACAGCCAATTCGCCAACGGCCTGAAAAAAGCCGCCATCGAAATCGACCGCAAAATGCTGGCCGATTTGGCTGTGAACGACAAAGCCGCCTTTGGCAGCATCGTCGAGCAGGTCAAGGCCAAGTTGGCTGCTTGATGGACGTCTGGTTTTCCTGACCGAAAACCCGCCACTTGGGGCCAGCGCCGTACAGGCTCTGGCCCTTTTTCATTGGATCCGTTGCGATGACCGACCTCGATACCCTGGTGCAAGCCGCTCGCGAACAGTTCGCCCAGGCCGCCACCCCCGCCGACCTTGAAAACGCCAAAGCCCTGTTCTTGGGCAAAAGCGGCCGCGTGACCGAGCTCATGAAGGGCATGGCCGCCCTGAGCGTGGATGAGAAAAAAACCCGCGGTGCCGCCATCAACCTGGCCAAACAGGCCATCGAGGCGGCCCTGACCGAGCGGCGCCTGGCCTTGGCCGAAGCCGAGTTGCAGGCCCAGTTGCAAGCCGAGGCCCTGGACGTGACCTTGCCCGGGCGGCGTACCGGTTCGGGCGGGTTGCACCCCGTTAGCCTGACCCTGGAACGCATCGAGGCCATCTTCGGGTCCATGGGGTTTGAAGTGGCCGATGGCCCCGAAATCGAGTCCGACTGGTTCAACTTCACCGCGCTGAACACCCCGGCCGATCACCCGGCCCGGTCCATGCACGACACCTTTTACGTGGAAGGGGGCAGCGCCGAGGCCCCCAACCTGTTGCGCACCCACACCAGCCCGATGCAGATCCGGCACGCGGTGCAGCACGTCAAGCGCCACCGCGCCTTGCTGGACGCTGGTCAGCCCATGCCGGAAATCCGCGTGATCGCGCCCGGCCGCACCTACCGGGTGGACAGCGACGCCACCCACTCGCCTATGTTCCACCAGTGCGAAGGCCTGTGGGTGGGAGAAAACGTGAGCTTCAAAGACCTGAAGTTTGTGTTCACCGATTTTTGCCGCACTTTTTTTGAGAGCGACGACCTGGTGCTGCGCTTCCGGCCCAGTTTTTTCCCGTTCACCGAACCGAGTGCCGAGATCGACATCCAGTTCCAGAGCGGGCCCCTGGCGGGCCGCTGGCTGGAGGTGGCGGGCAGCGGCCAGGTCCACCCCAACGTGGTGCGCAACATGGGCCTGGACCCCGAGCGCTACATCGGTTTCGCCTTTGGCATGGGCCCCGACCGCCTGACCATGCTGCGTTACGGCGTGAACGACCTGCGCCTGTTTTTTGACGGCGACATCCGTTTCCTGGGCCAATTCCGCTGACCGCGCCACCGCTAGCCGAGACCTGAGACCATGCAATTTCCCGAATCCTGGTTGCGCGAGTTCTGCAACCCCCCCTTGAACAGCCAGCAACTGGCCGACACCCTGACCATGGCCGGTTTGGAGGTGGAGGACCGGGTGCCCGTGGCGCCCCCTTTCAGCCATGTGGTGGTGGGTGCCATCGTGGCCGCCGAGCAGCACCCCAACGCCGACCGCCTGCGCGTGTGCCAGGTGGACGTGGGGCAGGGCGCCCCCTTGCAAATCGTGTGTGGCGCACCCAACGCCCGCGTGGGCATCAAGGTGCCTTGCGCTTTGGTGGGTGCCGAGCTGCCCCCGGGCGAAGACGGCAAACCCTTTGCCATCAAGCTGGGCAAGTTGCGGGGTGTGGAGAGCCAGGGCATGTTGTGTTCCGCCCGCGAGCTCAAGCTGTCCGACGAAAACGCCGGTTTGCTTGAGCTGGCTGCCGACGCTCCGGTGGGCCAGGACATTCGCGCTTTCTTGAACCTGGACGACCAGCTCTTCACCCTCAAGCTCACGCCCAACCTGGCGCACTGCCTGAGCGTGTACGGCATCGCCCGCGAGCTGGCGGCCCTGACCGGTGCCCCTTTGCAGCAACCCACTTTTCCCGCGCAAGCCGTGCAACACAACGACACGTTGCCGGTGCAGGTGCAGGCCCCCGATTTGTGTGGCCGTTTCACCGGCCGTATTGTGCGCGGCATCAACCCTCAGGCCGCCACACCGGCCTGGATGGTGGAGCGGCTGGCCCGCTGTGGGCAGCGCAGCGTGTCGGCCCTGGTCGACATCTCCAACTACGTGATGTTCGAACTGGGCCGCCCTTCGCACATTTTTGACCTGGACAAAATCCACGGTGGCCTGCAGGTGCGCTGGGGTCGTGAGGGTGAGCAACTCAAGCTGCTCAACGGCAACACCATCACCCTGGATGGCACCGTGGGTGTGATCGCCGACGACCAAGCCGTGGAGTCTTTGGCCGGCATCATGGGGGGCGACGCCACCGCCGTGGGCGACGACACCCAACATGTTTTTGTCGAGGCCGCTTACTGGTGGCCCAAGGCCGTGGCCGGTCGGTCGCGCCGCTACAACTTCAGCACCGACGCGGGCCACCGCTTCGAGCGCGGGGTGGACCCCCAGCTCACCGTGGAGCACGTGGAGCGCATCACCAGCCTGATCTTGTCGGTGTGTGGTGGCCAGGCCGGCCCCATCGACGACCACGTGGTCAACATGCCTGTGGCCCAACCGGTCACACTGCGCGTGGCCCGTGCGGCCAAGGTCATTGGCATGCCCCTGACCCAGCAGCAGTGCGCCGATGCTTTGCGCCGCTTGAGCCTGCCCGTGACCGAAGGCGAGGGCACTGTCACCGTGCTGCCGCCCAGCTTCCGTTTCGACCTGCAGATCGAGGAAGACCTGATCGAAGAAGTGGCCCGTGTCATGGGTTACGAGCACCTGCCGCACACCCCCCCGCAAGCCCCGGTGACCGCCAAAATCCGCCCCGAAAACCGCCGTGGTGCGTTTGCGGTGCGCCGGCAACTGGCCTTGCAGGGTTACCAAGAGACCATCAACTTCAGTTTTGTGGAAGAGCGTTGGGAACGCGAGTACGCCGGTAACGCCGACCCCATCCGCCTCCTCAACCCGATCGCCAGCCAAATGGGCGTGATGCGCTCGTCCTTGCTGGGCAGCCTGTTGGCGGTGCTCAAGTTCAACACCGACCGCAAGGCCGACCGCGTGCGGGTGTTTGAGTTGGGCCGCGTGTTCCGCAAAGACCCCACCGTGCCCGACAGCGACACCAGCGTGGCCGGTTTTGACCAGCCCATGCGTGTGGCGGGCCTGGCCTACGGGCCGGTGGCCGAGCAGCAATGGGGTGTACCCGCCCGGGCGGTGGACTTTTTTGACATCAAGGCCGATGTGGAGGCCTTGCTGGCACCCCGCGTGCCGGTGTTCGAGGTGGGCCAACACCCGGCCATGCACCCCGGCCGTTGTGCCCGCGTTCTGCTGGACGGCCAAGCCGTGGGGTTTGTGGGCGAGCTGCACCCCCGTTGGCGGCAGGCCGAGGGCCTGCAGCAGGCCCCGGTGCTTTTCGAGTTGGATCTGGCGGCCGTGCTGGTGCGCGACGTCCCGGTGTTCCAGCCCGTGTCGCGCCACCAGCCGGTGGAGCGTGACATCGCTGTGGTGGTTCGCGAAGACGTGACCCACGCCGCCTTGATGGCCGCCGTGCACGCCGCGCCCAGCCAAGGCTGGTTGCGCCACGCGGTGCTGTTTGACGTGTACCGCCCCAAAAAGGGTGCCGAGGCCACCGGTGGTTTGGCACCCGGTGAAAAAAGCCTGGCGGTGCGTTTGGTGCTGGAGCGTGCAGACGCCACCCTCACCGACGCGGAAATTGAAAGCGTGGTGCAAGCCGTGTTGGTATCCTTGCAACAGGCCGTCGGTGCCCGCTTGCGGGCTTGACCAACCCACACAACAACAACGGTGCGAGGGACCCAACCGTGGATTTCAAAATCGAAGACGTGGAAATGCCCGCGCTCACCAAGGCGCAGCTGTCGGACATGTTGTTCGACCAGATCGGGCTGAACAAGCGCGAATCCAAAGACATGGTGGATGCGTTTTTTGACCTGGTCACCGACAGCCTGGTGCGTGGTGACGACGTCAAAATTTCGGGGTTTGGCAACTTCCAGATCCGCACCAAAGCCCCCCGCCCCGGGCGCAACCCCCGCACCGGGGAGCCTGTGGCCATTGAGGCCCGCCGGGTGGTGACCTTCCACGCCAGCCCCAAGCTCAAGGACTCTGTCCAGGGCGACGCTCCCGCCACACCCAGCGCATGAGCGACAACCAGCTGGTGGTGCCCGAGCGTTTTGTGGCGCTGTTTGTGCCACCAGGGCGGACCAAACCCACCGAACCTTGGTCGGTTATTCTGCAGCGCTACGAGCTGTGCGACGACTTGGCCCAGATGCTCGAAGAGCAGGCCCGCCAGTTGCATTGGGAGCTGGGCGTGACCGAGGCCGACGTGCTGGAGCGCATCCGCGCAGGCCTGGACCAACCCGGCGGTGCTGGCCTGACCGGGCCCGAGGCCCTGTGGGTGGTGGGCCGCTTGGCCGAGTTGTTGGCCTGGCCGGTGCCGGACTGGGTGCACCACACCCCCACGGCAGAAGGGCCCACAGCGTGATCCGCACACCCGCCGCCACCCCACCCACCCGCGCCGAGGTGGACGCCACCCAAGGCCCATTGCTGTTGGCCTTTGGCACCGACTGGTGCGGCCATTGCCTGGCCGCCCACCCCCACGTGCAGGCCGTGTTGCAGGCCCATCCCGAACTGCCCTACGTGTGGGTGGAAGACGGCCCGGGCCGTGCGCTGGGCCGTTCCTACCGTGTCAAGCTCTGGCCCACCCTGATTGGCCTGGTGAACGGTGAAGAGCGGTTCAGGCTGGTGCGGCCCACCGCTGCACAACCCT
>JBEBBB010000382.1:0-3680 GCA_041158605.1 Pseudomonadota bacterium | reverse complement strand
TTTTCCTTTCAAAACCGGAGATTGATATGAACAAACGTGTGTTGCTGCAAGGCCTGCTGGGTGTGGGTGGCGTGGCCCTGTGGGGCCCTGTTGCCTGGGCGCAAGCGCCCGCCTTGGACAAATTCACCGTGGCGGGTTGGAGCAAACCCATCACCGAGATCAGCAACCTGCTGGCCGAACCCGAGCAGGGGTTTTTTAAGGCCCAGGGCATAGACCTGGGGTACGTGCCCGGTGCGGGTGGTGGTGATGCGGTGCGCAACCTCTTGAGCGGGCAGGCCGATGTGGCCTTCACCGACCCAGGGTCGTTTTTTGCAGCCCTCGACAAGGGCGAAAAACTGCGCGCCATCTATGACATCTACCCCCAAAACGTTTTTAACGTGGTGGCTCTCAAAAGCAGCGGTATCACCCAACCCAAAGACCTGAAGGGCAAACGCATAGGCGTTTACAGCCTGTCCAGCGGCACGCGGACCAACCTGCAGGTGCTGTTGCAACAGGCCGGCTTGACCGAGGCCGATGTCACCATCGTGGTCACGGGCTTGTTGAACTTCGCCCCTCTGATGCAAGGCCAGGTGGATGCCACCGCCGCCACCGACACCGGTTTGGCCGTGGGCCGTGCCCGGGGTTTGGGCGATGTCAACCTGATCGAGGTGAAAGACCACTTGAACCACTCCAGCGACCTGTTCGTGGTCAAAGAAGACACGTACCAACAGAAAAAGGCTTTGTTGCGCCGGTTCCTGTCCGCTTACCGGGCCAGCGCGCAATGGATGATCGACAAACCCGAGGCGGCCGTGCAGGTGGCGGCCAAACACGCCATCGACGGGCAAAACGCCGCTATCGCCCTGGAGGTGGTCCGCTTGCGCAACCGCTCGGCGGTGTCCGCGCTCACCCAAAAGGCGGGTCTGGGCACGCTGGACGTGCCATCTTTACAGGCCGCGGCCGACGCTTACCGCCGCTTGGGGCTGATCAACCAACCGATACGGGTGCGCGACGTGGTGGCCGCCGACCTGTTGCCGGTGCGCTGAGCCATGGCCCAAAACTTTGCCGGGCGCGTGGTGCTGGTGACCGGGGCCAGTCGGGGTATTGGTGCGGCCATTGCCGAGGCCTTTGCCGCCCAGGGGGCTTTGGTGGTGGTGAACCACTTGCGCAACACCGCCGCAGCAGATGCGGTGGTGGCGCGTTGCCAGGCCGTTGGGGGCGACGCCTGGGCGGAGCGGGCCGACGTGACCGATGCGGTGGCGGTGCAGGCCATGGTTGACACGGTGTTGCGGGAAACCGGGCGCATCGATGTGGTGGTCAACAACGCTTTCCGGCCCTACCGTTTTGACCCCGACCACAGGCCCCGGTTTTGGGAGCTGCCCTGGTCGGCTTACCAATCCCAGTTCGAGGGCGCTGTGCAGGCCACCTACAACGTGTGCCAAGCGGTGTTGCCCCACCTGCGGCAACGGGGCCTGGGCAGCATCGTCAACCTGGTCAGCGACCTGGTCGAACACCCTACCGTGCCCTACCACGACTACACCACCGCCAAGTCGGCCCTGGTGGGTTTCAGCCGCAACCTGGCGGCGGAATTGGGGCCCTTGGGGGTGCGGGTCAACTGCGTGGCCCCTGGCTTGGTGTACCCCACCGATGCCAGTCGCAGCACCGGTGAGGCTGTGCAAGAACAGCTGGTCGCCATGACCCCTCTGCGCCGCGTCGCGACACCGGCCGATGTGGCGGGGCCGGTGGTGTTTTTGGCGTCTGATGCGGCCCGTTTTGTGACAGGCCAGACGCTGGTGGTGGACGGCGGTTTGGTGATGCGGTAAAGCGGTGAATGGGCCAGGCCTTCAGGGCAGGGCGTGTACCTGCACGGTTTGGCCCCACAACATCCCGATCACCGCAGCGGCTTGTTCGGTGGGGGCGCTGCTCCAGAACACCGGCTCGGTGGGGGCGGTATTGTGGTGCCGCAGGCCCAAGGTGTCCAAGCGGCGTGACAGCTCGCGGGCCACAGCCGCAGCGGGGTCAATCAGTGTCACACCCGGGCCCGCGACCTGGCGGATCAGCGGTGCCAGAAAGGGGTAATGGGTGCACCCCAACACCAGGGTGTCGGCGCCCTGGTCCAGCAGCGGTTGCACCTGTGCGGCCACCGCGGCCAGGGTCTCTGGCGTATCCAGTTCGCCCCGCTCGACCCGTTCCACCCAGCCTGGGCAGGCTTGGGCCACCACCCGCACCCCTTGGGCGTGTTGCTCGATCAAACGGGCCAGGCCAGGGCTGGCCACGGTTTGGCGCGTGGCCAACACGCCGACCACACCGGTGCGGGTGTGCAAGGCGCCGGGTTTCACCGCGGGCTCTATGGCCACCAGCGGCAGGTCGGGGTGGTGGTCGCGCAGGTGGCGTATCACCAGGCCGGTGACCGTGTTGCAGGCCACCACCACGGCCTTGGCCCCTTGGTCGCGCAAAAAACGCACCAGGTGCTCCGACCGTTCCTCGATGTAGGCGACCGGTTTGTCGCCATAAGGGGCATGGCCCGAGTCGGCCGCGTAGACCAGGGCCTCACCGGGCAAGGCCAGGTGGATTTCGCGCAGCACCGATAGGCCGCCCACGCCAGAATCAAAAACGCCTATGGGCGCGTGGTTCATGGGGGCGGTGCTGGGGTGTGTGAAAAAGGGCAGGGGTTTAGGCGAGGGCGGCTTTGATAGCCGCAGACACGGCGGCCATGTCGGCTTTGCCAGCCAACTGGGCTTTGGCCGCGCCCATCAGTTTGCCCATGTCGGCGCCTGTCGGGGCCCGCCCCAGCTCGGTGGCCAGCTGCGCCACGATGGCGCGGACGGCGGCCAGCACCTCGTCGGCGCCCATGCGCTCGGGCAGATAGACCTGCAAGACGGCGCTTTCGGCTTTTTCCACATCGGCCAGATCGGTTCGACCCGCCTGCTCGTAAGCGGTGATTGAATCTTTGCGCTGTTTGATCAGCTTGTCGACCACGGCCACCACTGCGGCATCGTCGAGCTCTATGCGCTCATCAACCTCTTTTTGTTTGATGGCCGCTAGCAGCAAGCGGATGGTGCCTAAGCGGGCCGTGTCTTTGGCCCGCATGGCGGTTTTCATGTCTTCGGTGATGCGGTCTTTGAGGGCCATGGCGCTGTGGTGGTGTGTAGGGATCAACAAAAAAGCCCGCTGGAGCGTCCTCAAGCGGGCTGGTCTGGTGGCTCCAGGGGAGCCAGCCGGTGCTCAGTACAGGCGCTTGGGCAGCTGCATGGAGCGCACACGCTTGTAGTGGCGCTTGACGGCGGCGGCTTTTTTGCGCTTGCGCTCGGCAGTGGGCTTTTCGTAGAACTCGCGGGCGCGCAGGTCGGTCAGCAACCCCAGTTTTTCGATGGTACGCTTGAAGCGACGCAGGGCAACGTCAAACGGCTCGTTGTCTTTAACACGGATCGTGGTCATTAGCTAATGGTTTCCAAGAATGCGCCGCGCCGTGTGTGCGGGAAGATCGGGCCCACACACCGTGCCGCGGCTATTGTCCCCGTCATGAAGGTGATCAGGCCGACGGGGGGTTGCCAGCAAAGCCTTGGATTATAACGTCAATCTGTTTCTGTAGAAAAGGGTCAGCATGTTCGAATCGGCCGAAATCGGTCACAAGGTGGACCGTCGCACCTACAAGCAGGAGGAGCCCTTGCTGCGGCAGGCTTTGCTGGCGGCCCAATACCGCT
>JBEBBB010000381.1:0-6244 GCA_041158605.1 Pseudomonadota bacterium | reverse complement strand
TGATGCGCAGCGTGGTGCTGGGCACCACCTCACACCGCCCACACACCCTGGCCAGCAAACACATCGGTCAATTGGTTCGCACGCTGGGCACGCGCTTGCTGCAAGCCGACCGCCCCGCACGGGCTGGTTTCCAAAAACCGGATAGCTGAAATCCCCCCAGGGCTGTCGCTCATTCCAGGTGGTCTGCCTACGATGCGGCCACACGAGGAGCAACACATTGGGACAACACCACCACACCGGAACTGGCGACACACCGCCCACCCTGTTTATCTCGGACGCCGAGGTGGCCGAATTGGCCGATTGGGCCATGGCCGTCGACACCCTGCGCCAAGCCTACGCACACCCCACCCACCCCGACATGGTTCCCCCCCGGTCGATGGCACGGGGCGACGGTTTTTGGTTGCGTGGCCTGACCGCAATTTCCCCGACAGGGGTGCACATGGGCTGCAAGTTGATCGCTGCATCGCCCAAGGCCCGAAAAGCCAGCTACCTGGTGTCACTTTTTGACCAAGACACCATGGCCCTCATGGCACTGCTGGATGGCAACCGGATCACTGGCATACGCACGGCAGCCACCGCAGCCCTTTTTGTGGACACGGTCGCACCCCAGCGGCCCCTTAGGGTCGCGGTGCTGGGGTCCGGGTTTGAGGCCACAGGCCTGTTGTCTGCTTTGCTGGCGGTGCGCGCTGTGGCGCGCAGCACCGTGTTCAGCCCCAACCCCGACAGCCGGCGGCGGTTTGCCGCAGCGTTTGCCGCCAGCCACCAACACCAGGTGAGCGAAGCGGCCAGCGCAGAAGCAGCCGTTCAAGACGCGGACGTGGTGCTGTGCGCCGCCCGCAGCCGGGACGAATCCCCGGTGCTGCTGGGCCGGTGGTTACCGGCAGACGTCGCTGTGGTGTCCATTGGGTCCACCCTGCCCGAGCAACGTGAGGTGGACACCGATGTGGTTCAAAAGGCCGACATCGTGGTGGCAGACATGGTGGATGAGGTCGCCCACGACACCGGGGACATGCTGGCCGCAACGCGCGGTGGCGTGGCCTTTGATCACAAGCTGGTCGCGTTGACGGACGTGGTCTCGGGCCGGGTCCGAAGGGCCCCCGGCCAGACCGTTCTGTACAAGTCGGTGGGGTCTGCGCTGCAGGACATCGCCGCCGCCGAAGCCATCTTCAACAAAGCCGTTGCCACAGCCCGTGGCACCTACTTGGCCCACACCATCCTGCCCGTTTCCAAATAAGCCCAAACCCTTCAAACCACCAACCATGCGAACCTACACACGACAAAACGCCCGCGCCTGGGCCCGGGAACACCTCAAGGGGTGCTCGGCTGTGACCATCCCGAGTTACAGCGCAGACCTGTCCCGGTTGAACGAAAACGGGATACGCCACGACATGGAAAAGCTGGTCGGTCTGGGCTACCGCTACACGCTGTTGTGCGCCGAAGTGGCCATCACACCCGAGGAAAACGCCCAGTTCACCGCGTGGGCGAAAGACACCACCAACGACCGCATCGGTTTGTTTTTCCACGCTGCGTTTGGCACCTTGGCCGAGAACATCCGGGCGGTCAAACTGGCCGAGCAGGCCGGCGCAGACGTTGTGCTGTTGTCGTACCCCCCGCAGTTTTGGCCCACCACCGAACAAGAGATCTACGACTACACCAGGGCGTTTTGCGACGCAACAGATCTGGCCGTGATGTTGTTCCCCATACCCCTGTGGGGCTTTGAACGGGTGCACCCAGCTGGGATGTCGGTGTCTCTGGTGCGGCGGTTGCTGCAAGACTGCCCCAACATCGTCGCCATCAAATCCGAACAAGGGTTCCCCTTGCCAGCTGGCATCTGCGAGATGTACCACCATTTCCGCCATGACGTGGTCATCAGTTGCCCCATCGAAGGCGATGCCATTCCCCTGATGAGCTTGATGGATTTACAGTTTTCTGGCACCAGCAACACGCAGTGGATGGGGGCCTACTACCCAGAGGCGTTTGAACTGGCCAGGCAGGGGCGTTGGGAAGAGGCCATGGCCTTGTACTGGTCGGTGAACCCGGCCCGCAACGCCAACGGTGCGGCAGCCCAAACCTACGCCGGCGGAACGGGTGTGCTCAATCGCACGATGTGGAAGTACCAGGACTGGTTGGCCGGCTTCAATGGTGGACCGTTGCGAGGGCCGGCCATGCGGGTGCCCGATCGGCTGATGAAAATGTTGCGCCAAGGTTTGGTGGCATCGGGGTTGCCCGTGACCAGCGACCCCGACAGCCTTTTCATACACGGCCGCCACCCCTGCTGAGGCCCGCCATGGAACACCTGCTGAAGGACCCCACGCTTTACCGCAACGCCGCTTGCGTGGGCGGCGCCTGGGTGACACACACCCCGCACGGGCATTACACCGTTCACAACCCAGCCGATGGCCAGCCCTTGGTGCAACTGCCTCGGTTTCAAACCACCGAAACCGAACAGGCCATTACCAACGCGCACCAAGCGTTTTTGTCGTGGCGCCAGACCACAGCCAAACACCGATCGGGGGTGCTGAACCGGTGGTACGAACTGGTCCACCAACACCGAGACGACTTGGCCACCCTGATCACCTTGGAAGAGGGCAAACCCTTGTCGGAGGCGCAAGGCGAGGTGGACTACGCCGCAGGTTTTTTGCAATGGTTTGCCGAAGAGGCGAAACGGGTTCGGGGTGATGTGATCCCATCGCCCCGAACGGGGTCCAGGTTGGTGGTGCTGAAAGAACCTATCGGCGTTTGCGCAGCCATCACACCCTGGAATTTTCCTGCGGCGATGGTCACCCGCAAAGCAGGCCCAGCGCTGGCCGCTGGTTGCAGCGTGGTGCTCAAGCCCGCCAGCCAAACGCCCCTAACGGCCCTGGCCTTGGCCGAACTGGCGTTGCGCGCAGGGCTGCCCCCCGGGGTTTTTAACGTGGTGACGGGCAACGACACACGGGCGATAGGGGCCGCGCTCACCAGCCACCCGTTGGTGCGAAAAATCACGTTCACCGGCTCGACCGAAGTGGGCCGTGTGTTGTTGCAACAATCGGCCGCCACGGTTAAAAAATGCTCGATGGAGTTGGGGGGCAACGCACCCTGCATCGTGTTCGATGACGCCGACCTGGACACCGCCGTTGAGGGCATCTTGCACGCCAAATACCGCAACAGCGGCCAATCTTGCATCGCGGCCAACCGTGTGCTGGTGCAGAGCCCTATTTACGGCGAACTGGCGCGGCGGCTGGCGGAACGCACAGGCCAACTCCAAGTGGGTGCAGGCCTGACACCGGGGGTCCAGATTGGACCACTGATCGATGGGGCAGCCGTCACGCATTTGGCGCATTTGGTGGGTACAGCCCTAGCCGACGGCGCCAAGGTGTTGACCGGTGGCCAACCCCACCGCTTGGGCGGCGGGTTTTACCAGCCCACGGTATTGGTCGACGTTCACAACCAAATGGCCATCGCCCGTGAGGAGGTGTTTGGACCGGTCCTGACCTTGTTGCGGTTTGAATCGGAAGCCGACGCCATACAGATGGCCAACCAAAGCGAGATGGGTTTGGCCGCCTACCTGTTCAGCCGGGACGCGGCGCGCATTTGGCGTGTGGCCGAACACCTGGAAACGGGCATGGTGGGCATCAATTGCGGCCTGATCTCCAACGAAGCCGCACCGTTCGGCGGCGTCAAACAAAGTGGTTTGGGCCGGGAGGGTTCCCACCTTGGCATAGACGAGTACCTCGAAACCAAATACCTGTGCTGGGACGGTCTGACACCAGCCTACAGCTAACCCATTCAAAGGAGACACACATGCGCATCAAACGACCACACTGGACAACCGCGTTGCTGGCCACCGCCTTGTTGGCCACCGCAGGCATAGGACACACACAACCCACCACCATCAAAGTGGTGGTGCCTTTCCCGGCAGGCGGGGTGACAGACCAGGCGGCAAGGGTCGTCTCTGACAAGGTGGCCACCCTGCTGGGACAAACGGTGGTGGTCGATAACCGCCCCGGCGCTGGTGGGCGCATTGGTGTGGACGCTGTGGTGAAGGCCACACCCGATGGCACCACCTGGTTGTTCACCAACACCAGCTACAGCATCTTGCCCGTCACCGATCCCAAAGCGGGTTACGATCCCCTGCGCAGCTTGCTGCCTGTCAACTTGGTCGCCACCTATGGCCTGCAGATCGTGACAGGCCAAACGGTGCCCGTGAACAGCCTGGGTGAGTTCATCGCCCATGCCCGCAAACAACCCGGTCGCCTCAGTTACGGCAGTGCGGGCATGGGCAGCGGCTCGCATTTTGCGGGGGAGTACTTCAAATCGCTGACCCAAACACACCTGGTGCACATCCCTTACAAATCCACCACCGGTGCGTTGACCGACGTTGCTGGCGGCCAATTGGAGCTGGCCTTTGACGCGTCTGCCGCACCGTTGATCAACGCCGGTCGGGTGAAACTCTTGGCGGTGACCAGCGCGCAACGCGACACGCGTTTTCCCAACACCCCCACCGCCCAAGAGGCCGGCTTGCGGGACTTTGTGCTGCAGTCCTGGGTGGGTTATTTGGCGCCTGTGGGCACCGCCCCTGCGGTATCGGACCGTTTTTCCAAAGCGGTTGCCGAAGCCCTCAAAGACCCTGCCGTGGCCAAACGTTTGGCAGACATGGGGCTTCAATTGCAGGGCCAAGGCCCCGCAGGCTTTGCTGACGCTATCGCTGGGGACGTGCAGTTGTACCGGCGCATCGCGGTGGGTGCCAACTTGCGTTTTGACCAGTAACCTTTTCTGTGCCCATGACAACATGAACACCCCCCCCCTCCCCCCCATCACCCGAACCGTGACCGGTCACGACACACACGGAAAAGCCGTGGTCTCCAGCCATGGCCCCTTGCCGGTGGTGGCTGAAATCGCCGCCATCCCTGGCACCGTGTTCCACGAGGTCTGGTGCACGCAAGGCAACCCGGTGGTGGTTGACAATGGCCCAGACCCCACCTTGGGGCCTTTGCAGCTCAAACCCCCCGCACAAGGCACGCGCATGCGGTTTGTGGACATCCCACCCGACACCGAGGATTTTCTGCGCCACGGTGCCGCGCGCATGGCCGAGGCATTCACCCAAATCGGTGACAGCGCTGCATCGACGGTGCACGCCCAGTCACCGCACCCCTTGATGCACCGCACCGAATCGGTGGATTACGGCGTGGTCATTGAGGGTGAAATCACCTTGGTGCTGGACGCCAGCGAAGTGGTGCTCAAACCCGGCTGTGTGGTGGTGCAACGGGGCACCAACCACGCGTGGGCCAACCGCAGTGGGCGGTATTGCCGCATGCTGTTTGTGCTGGTCGATGGCCAATACGACACTGCCGTTGGTAACCTGTTGAAAGCAGCACACCCATGAAACTGGCGACCCGCCGCAATGGCTCCCCAGATGGAGAGCTGTTGCTCGTCTCCCGCGACACCACCCGGTGCGCACCCGCTGGCGCCCTTGCTCCGAATTTGCAAAGTGCTTTGGAACGGTGGGCCATGGTGGAGCCTGAACTGCAGGCCCTGGCCCGCCAGTTGGAGGTCGGGGCTTGCCCAGGCGAGGCCGCTTTTGACCCCAGCCAGGCCTTGGCACCATTGCCCCGCGCCTGGCAGTGGCTGGACGGCTCGGCCTACAGTTCGCACAGCGACCTGATGGCCACGGTCTTCGGCATGGCCCCCCAGGACGACACCAACAGACCCCTGATGTACCAAGGAATGTCTGATCGGTTCTGGCCGCCGCAGGGGGATGTGCCCATGCCCAGCGCCAGCGATGGCATCGACTTTGAGGGCGAATTTGGCGTGATCACGGATGCCGTGCCCATGGGGGTGTCGCCCGCCCAGGCCCGGCAGCACATCCGGTTGGTGGTGTTGATCAACGACTGGTCACTGCGGCGCATCGCACCTGTGGAGATGAAAACCGGCTTTGGTTGGGTCCAGGCCAAGCCAGCCTCCAGCATCGCCCCCCTGGCCGTCACCCCAGACGAACTGGACGGGGCTTGGCAAAACAACCGTGTGCACCTGCACCTGGAAGTCGAGTGGAATGGCCAACGGTTCGGGGCCGCCCACGGTGGTGCCATGGCCTTTGGTTTTGACCAGTTGGTGGCCCACGCCGCGTACAGCCGCGACCTGGTGGCCGGCACGGTGATCGGGTCTGGCACGGTGTCCAACACCAACTTCCGCGAAGTGGGGTCTTCTTGCATCGCCGAGCGGCGCGCCATCGAAATGCTGGACCAAGGCCAGGCGCAAACGCCGT
>JBEBBB010000380.1:0-3704 GCA_041158605.1 Pseudomonadota bacterium | reverse complement strand
TACCTGCCCATCGTGCGCCGCCGCCTCGACACCCCCTATGGCGAGCGCGAACGGCAGTTCCAGTTGTACCGCCGGGGGCGGTACGTCGAGTTCAACCTGGTCTGGGACCGTGGCACCCATTTTGGATTGCAGTCGGGTGGGCGCACCGAGTCCATCCTCTTGTCCATGCCGCCCTTGGTGAGCTGGTCTTACAACCACAAGGCCGAACCCGGGTCGCCCGAAGACCGCCTGTACAAAACCTTTCTGGTTCGCCGCGAATGGGTGTAGCCGCTCCCCCCGCCATAGGCATGTTTGGTGGGGCGTTTGACCCCCCGCACTGGGCCCACCGTGCCCTGGCCGAAACCGCGTTGAACCAACTGGCTTTGGACGCCCTGCACGTGTTGCCCACCGGCCATGCGTGGCAAAAGGCCCGTGTGTTGTCGCCCGCCCACCACCGCTTGGCCATGTGTGAACAAGCGTTTGAAGGCCTGCCCCGCACCTGGTTGGACGACCGTGAGATGCGCCGCGAGGGCCCGTCGTACACCGCCGACACGCTCAAAGAGCTGGCTGCTGAGCACCCCGGCGCGCGCCTGTTTTTGGTGTTGGGTGCCGATCAGCTGCTCAACTTCAAAACCTGGGTGCGTTGGCCCGAGGTGCTCGAACTGGCCACCTTGGCTGTGGCCAACCGCGCCATCAACATCGGAGCCGACGCCGACCCGGACCAGTCCATTGAAATGGATTTGGGCGCGGTTGATGTGCCTTTTGTCCGCTTGAACATGCCCTTGCGCAACATCAGCGCCACCGCTGTCCGCGCCCACGTACACGGCCAAAGCCGCCGCCACCCCGAACTGGAGGTGCTGGTGCCCGAGGGCGTTGCGCGTTATATTTCTCAACACCACCTCTACCAGACCCCTGCATGACCAGCGAAACCACCGCCAAAAAAAATGTCCAGAAACTCCAACGAGCCATCGTGGACGGTCTGGAAGACGTGAAGGCGCAGGACATCCAGGTTTTCAACACCGAACACCTGTCCTCTTTGTTTGAGAGGGTTATCGTCGCCAGCGGTACCTCCAACCGCCAGACCAAAGCCCTGGCGGCCAGCGTCCGGGATGCGGTCCGCGAGGCTGGTTTCGACAAGCCCCGCACCGAAGGCGAAGACAACGGCGAATGGATCATTGTGGACTGTGGTCCTGCCGTCGTGCACGTGATGCAACCCAGCATCCGCCAGTACTACCGCCTGGAAGAGATCTGGGGCGACAAACCCGTGCGCCTGAAGCACGCGGCGGCCAACAAGGTCGCCACGGCCCCGTCCGCGCCTGTGGCGCCGACCAAGGCCAAGGCACCTGCCAAAGCACCCGCCAAACAGCCAGCAAAAACCGCCGCCAAGCCGGTCGCCAAGGCAGCACCCCGCAAAACCGCCGCGACCAAAACCGCCGCGACCACCCAGGCCACCGCGAAACCGAAGGCCCCGGCCCGCAAGTCTGTGGCGGCGGCACCGGTGCCCAAGCTGGTGGTGAAAGCCAAAGCCCCGGCCACCCAAAAGACAACCGCCAAGGCAACCCCCAAGGCTGCGCCCAAACCGGCCGCCAAAGCCCCGGCAAAAAGCGCGGCCAATCCCGCTGCCAAGGCCGCTCCACGGGCCCGCAAACCCGCCGCCAAAAAGCCAGCATGAAGTTGCTCATCGTCGCGGTCGGGCAGCGCATGCCCGACTGGGCGCAAACCGCCTACGACGATTACGCCAAACGCTTTCCCCCCGATTGCCGGGTCGAGGTCAAAACCGTCAAGACCGAACCCCGGGGCTCCAAAACCCTCGAGACCTTGCTCGCCGCAGAGCGCGCCCGCATCGAAGCGGCCATCCCCAAGGGGGCCCGCACCGTGGTGCTGGACGAACGGGGCAGCAACCTCACCACCGTGGCCCTGGCGCAGCAGCTGAAACGCTGGCAAATGGAGGGCGACGATGTGGCCCTGGTGATCGGTGGGCCCGATGGCCTGGACCCCGCCTTTAAGGCTGCGGCGTCCTGGCGCATCCGCCTGTCCGACCTGACCCTGCCCCACGCCATGGCCCGTGTCTTGTTGATCGAACAGCTGTACCGGGCGTGGTCGGTCAACGCCAACCACCCCTACCACCGCGAATAAGGCCCCCATGGCACCCTGGATCTATTTGGCCTCGCAAAGCCCCCGCCGCCGGCAGTTGCTGGAACAGTGGGGCGTGCGTTGCGAGTTGCTGCTGCCCCAACCGGGCGAAGACGCCGAGGCCTTGGAGGCGCTGAAACCGGGCGAAACCCCGACCGCTTACGTGCGCCGCGTGACCCGCTTGAAACTCGACGCGGCGGTGGCCCGCTTGGCCCGGCAGGGCGGCGAGCCCGCCCCTGTGTTGTGCGCCGACACCACCGTGGCGTTGGGTGCCGACATCCTGGGCAAACCCCGCTCCAAAGCCGATGCCGAACGCATGTTGGTGCGTTTGGCTGGCCAGCGCCACCAGGTGTTGACCGCCGTGGCCGTGGCCCACCAGGGCCGTGTGTGGCAGGCCCTCAGCCGCTCTGGGGTGTGGTTCGATGCCCTCACGCCCGCCGAGATCCGCCGCTACGTGGCCACGGGCGAGCCCATGGGCAAGGCCGGTGCTTACGGCATCCAGGGCCTGGCCGGTTTGTGGGTGCGCCGCATCTCGGGCAGCTACACCGGCATCATGGGTCTGCCCGCGTTTGAAACCCGGCAGGTTTTGGCCCAGGCCGGCTTGCGTCTGGTGTAATGGCCACCATGGGACAAGACATCCTGATCAACTGGGCCCCGCAGGAAACGCGGGTGGCGGTCATCGAACAGGGGGCCGTGCAAGAGGTCCACCTGGAGCGCACCCTGGAGCGAGGCTTGGTGGGCAACATCTACCTGGGCAAGGTGTCGCGGGTGTTGCCCGGCATGCAGTCGGCGTTTATCGATATTGGTTTGGACCGGGCGGCGTTTTTGCACGTGGCCGACCTGATGCCCAACATCGTGGCGCGGCACGCCAGTGGCAAAGAACGGCCAGCGGGCGCAGCACCCAGCACCGTGGTGCCGGTGGCCGAAGCCACCTTGCCGATTGAGCGTCAGATTTTTGAAGGCCAGGCCCTGATGGTGCAGGTCTTGAAAGACCCGATAGGCACCAAAGGCGCGCGACTGACGGCGCAGATCAGCATTGCTGGCCGTTTGTTGGTGTTTTTGCCGCAAGACGACCACATCGGCGTGTCCCAAAAAATCCCCCACGCCCAACGCGAGGCTTTGCGCCAGCGGTTGGCCTCGCTCACCGCCGAAGGGGGCGGTGGGTTTATTTTGCGCACCAACGCCGAAGATGCCAGCGACGAAGAGTTGGCTGAAGACATCGCCTATTTGCGCAAAACCTGGGCCCACATCAAAACCAGCTCCAGCCGCCAACCGCCAGCGAGTTTGTTGTACCAAGACCTGACGCTGATGCAGCGGGTGTTGCGCGATCTGGTGGGTGCCCAAACCCACAGCATCCGGGTCGATTCCAAAGAGCAGTTTGATGTCTTGCGCGGTTTTGCCGCCGAGTACATGCCCGGCACCCTGGACCGTTTGCAGCACTACACTGGTGAACGCCCCATTTTTGACCTGCACGGTGTGGACGAGGACATCGCCAGGGCTTTGAGCCGGCGGGTCGACCTGAAATCGGGCGGTTACCTGGTGATCGACCAGACCGAGGCTTTGACCACCGTGGACGTAAACACCGGTGGGTT
>JBEBBB010000379.1:0-3016 GCA_041158605.1 Pseudomonadota bacterium | reverse complement strand
CATGGTGCCCTCCGAGTTTTCAGACCACGCCCCGCGCTCGGGTTATCCAGTGGTACAGGCTGCACCCAGTTCTGTGTTTGCTCCGCAAGGTGTGGTGAATGCATCGCCGCCGGTGCTGACGCCTGTTACGGGTAACTACCTACCAGGTGTCGTGACGGATGCTGGGCGCCCACCAGCGCCTTATTTGGCCCCGCTTCAAACGCCACCGTCCTACTTTGTCAACACGGCAGAGGGAAGTGCGCCAGCGGACAACGCGTTGCGCGGTGCATGGGACAAACCAGCTCAGCCCACTGTGGTAGCACAGCCTTCCCGCCGGGCATCGGGCCCCGGTAGCTTGCAGCGCGAAATTGATGAGTTGCGGGCTGACCGCTCGGGTTGGGTGGGGGCTGGAGGCTTGTGGCGTGGCAGAAACGGCGACTCTGGTACCAGTGAACTGACCGATTTCAGCACCGTCATTGAAGGCCGTTTTCCCATGGGGGACCGCGGCCATTTGGTGCTCCGCATGGAGCCGGTGTTTTTGAGTGCAGGTCGTATCAGTGCCACCGATTTCAACAGCTCCCAGCAATTTGGCTCCAACGCACTGGCCAACGTGGCTGGTGGCGTGGGGACCACCCGTGACCAAGAAGACTCTGGCATGGGGCTGTCCGTGGCCTTTGAGACAGCGCGTTTGAAGCTGGACTTGGGTGCCACCCCATTGGGTTTCAAAGTGGTCAACGTTGTGGGGGGAGTGGCCTACAACGACTCGTTTGGCGATGTCAAATTGAAACTCGATGTGTCTCGCCGCGCCGTGACCGACAGTTTGCTGTCGTATGCCGGCACTGTGGATGACGTGACCGGCCGCACCTGGGGGGGGGTGACCGCCACAGGTGGGCGTGCCGAAGTGGGTGTAGAGCAAGGCGCTTTTGGGTTGTACGGCTATGGTGGCGTGCACCTGCTGCGTGGCAAAAATGTGGTCAACAACAGCCGCTTTGAAATAGGTGGCGGCGCGTACTACAAGTTGATTCAAGACAGTGATCTGGAGCTGACGGCTGGCGTCAGCGTCACGGCCCTGGGTTACAAGCGCAACCTGCGGTACTTCACGCTGGGGCACGGTGGCTATTTCAGCCCTCAACGGTATTTCAGTATTGCGTTGCCGTTGGAGGTGTCAGGTCGCTCTGGCAAGGTATCCTATCGAGTGGACGGCTCCATCGGTATCCAGAACTTCCGTGAAAACAGCGCTGCCTACTATCCTGGCGACGCCGTGCAACAGGCCAACTGGGAAACCGTGGCCACCGCCAACGCGGTGGCTGCACCCACCAGCGTGACATGGCGGTCGTTCTACCCAAGCCAATCCAAAACTGGGCTGGGCTTCCGGCTGGGCGGCGAGGCGGAGTATCAGTTCGCACCCCAGTGGTCTGTGGGCGGCAAAGTGTCAATCGACAACGCGTCTGACTACACCCAGACCAGCGGGTTGGTGTATTTCCGTTACAGCTTCGATCCCATCTACACGCCCACCCGGTTCCCACCCCGTGTGTTGAAAGTGGGGCAGTGACATGGCCCAGGCAAAGACCAAAATCAGGGACGGGTGCCTGCTGCGTTGGGGCTTTGGGTTGGCCACTGTGCTGGTATTGAGCGGTTGTGGTAGCTCGGGCCCCAAGCCAGGCCAATGGGTGTTCCCGGCGGTGAATGCGGGCTATGGGTACTCATCGCAGGGGAGCATGGGCGGCGGTGTGGGCCAAGACCCAGCTGAAACTGCCGCTATCAACCCGTTTGACCCGATCGCCTTGAACAATTTGGCTGTCACGGAGGCTGCCCGAGGACGCTACCAGCAGGCTTCGTCGTTGCTGCAGCGTGCGGTCAAGCTGGCCCCCGCCCGTGCCGATATTGCAGCCAATTTGGCGAATTTGCAGCGTTGGTTGGCCCAGGTTGAGGGGCAAGCGGCGTTGGGCATGCAACCTCAGCCATTGCAATTGCCATACCAAGAAACCGGTGTGCCTGAGGTGCCCTCACTCTGGGTGGCTCCCAGTGTTCTGTCCCAGCCCGGTGGTCGAGGCCTACCAGCGGTACCCTCTGGCAATCGCTGACCGGGTCGTTTCACAGGTGGGGCAGTAAGAGCCCCACCACGAGCCCCAGGCCATGCACGTGGGCCGCAACCAAGGTCAACACAATGGCCTGTTTCAGCCGTTTTCGCTCGCTGCTGTGGTGCCACAGCAGCCAAGCCGCCACCAAACCAATTGGCAGAGCCACGCAGGCCCACCGTGTGTGGGCGGATGGCACAAAGGCCCACACACCCAGCAGCGCCAGCCAAACGTGCGCGAACACCACCAACCCGAGGTACAACCCCGCCAACGCGCGGGGTGACAGTCGGGTGGCCAGCGTGCGTTTGCCCACGGCACGGTCAGCTTCGATGTCGGGCACGCCGCACACCAGCAGAATGGTGGCCACCATCACCGCGTAGCTGACGCCAACGCACGCCGAAACGGTGAAAAACTGCCCGCGCTGCACGTAGTCCGCCCCCACCACCACCAGCCACCAGCAAGCGGCCACCGCCAACTCGCCCAAGCCGCGTGACATCAGCGACAAAGGCGGTGCAGAGTAGGCCCAGCCCAACAGCAGGCCCAATGCGCCGATCAGCAACAACCCGCCACCGCTGTGTCGCGCCAGCAGCAGCCCGGCCGCCACCACCAACCCCATCAGTGCCAAACCCCACAGGCCTGTGTTGCGTTCGGAAACATGCCCGTTTTGAATGAAGCGCGCACCACCCGAGAAGGGGAACATGCCTTGTTGGTTGGCGGCGTCAGCGCCGTTGCGCGAGTCGAAGTAATCGTTCAACACATTGGCGCCCGCGTGGGCCAACACCGCCAGCACCACCGTGGCCGTGGCTTTGGGGGCGTCAAGCCCCGAGCCGAAGGTGGCGGCAACCGCCAGGCCGATAAAGCACCCGATGGCCGTCACCAGCAAAAACCCCGGACGCGTCATATACACATACAGCTGCCAGGTGGGCAGGGCAGGGGAAGCTGGGTTCATGGCCCGATGC
>JBEBBB010000378.1:0-7472 GCA_041158605.1 Pseudomonadota bacterium | reverse complement strand
CTGGTCGTTTATGGCCCGTTGTTACGCCCAAACCTACCGCGAACACGGCAACCCGCCCTACCTGCAACCGGCTTTTTTCACCGAGACGCTGGCCGCACAAACGGGCCTGTGGGTGTTGTTTGTGGCCCGCAATGCCAGTGGCGAACGTGTGGCGTGCAGCCTGGTGGCATTGAGCGACACCAGCGACCAACCCGAGGCGGCCTACGGGCGCTATTGGGGGGCGGTGGAGCGGGTGGACTGCCTGCACTTTGAGGCCTGTTACCACCAGCCACTCGCCTGGTGCATAGACCACGGCGTGCAGCGGTTTGAAGGTGGGGCGCAAGGGGAGCACAAAATGGCCCGGGCCTTGCTGCCCACCGCCACGCACAGCGCCCACTGGCTGGCCCACCCGGCATTCGCCGACGCGGTGGAGCGGTTTCTGACCAGGGAGGGTGAGGGGATGGCAGGCTATTTGGCCCACCTGGCGGGGCGCAGCCCCCTCAAAGCCGGCTGATTCACCGGCACACCAACAGGGGAACGGGTTTAAGCGTTCTCTTGGTTGTAGGCGGCCATGCCGTCCAAAATTTCCTTGTGGGCGGCTTCCAAACCATCCCAACCCAGAACCTTGACCCACTTGCCGGGATCCAGGTCTTTGTAGTGTTCAAAGAAGTGCTCAATGGCCTTCAGGCGCACCGGGTTCAGGTCTTCCAGTTTGTTCCAATGGGAGTACATCGGCAGGATTTTGGTGGTCGGTACGGCCAGAACCTTGCCATCCACACCACCCTCGTCTTCCATCTTCAGGATGCCCAAAGCGCGGCAGGGAACCACCACGCCGGGGGGCAGGGGCACAGGGGTGATGACCAACACATCCACCGGGTCGCCATCACCCGCAATGGTTTTGGGCACGTACCCGTAGTTGGTCGGGTAGTGCATGGCCGTGTTCATGAAACGGTCCACAAAAATGCAGCCGGAAGCCTTGTCCACCTCGTACTTGATGGGGTCGCCATTCATCGAAATTTCAATGATGACGTTGAACGATTCGGGCACTTTGCTGCCGGGGGTGACGTGGTCAAGTGACATGTTGGCGGGCTTTGGGGGTTGATAAAACGTGAAATTGGGCCGGATTTTACTGAAGCCAGCCTGACACCACCGCCACATGCTGCAGCGCAGCAGTGCCAAATCCCCGTCTTTGCGCTAAATTGGGGCCGTTGGCCAATCGCTCCTGCCCCTCCACCTTGGGGAATCGCGCGAGGAAGCAACGCAGCGGACGCCCTGTGCTCGACTGCGTGGGCGTCCTCCAAGTCGATAACAAGCAGGAGTACAAACATGGTGGGTCTGTCCCCTTTGGGTTTTGCATTGGTATGTGGTCTTCTAGCCGTGGCCTATGGCTTGTGGTCTCGCGCCTGGATACTCAAACAAGACGCGGGCAACGCCCGCATGCAAGAGATCGCTGGCGCCATACAGGCCGGCGCGGCCGCCTATCTGGCCCGCCAGTACAAAACGATCGCGACTGTGGGTCTTGTGCTCACGGTGTTGATCGGCCTGTTCCTCGACACCACCACGGCCGTTGGTTTTGTGTTGGGTGCGGTGTTGTCAGGCGCCTGCGGTTTTATTGGCATGAACATATCGGTGCGGGCCAACGTCCGCACCGCCCAAGCGGCCACACGGGGCATAGGGCCCGCATTGGATGTGGCGTTTCGCGGAGGCGCGATCACGGGCATGCTGGTGGTGGGGTTGGGGCTGCTGGGTGTGGCCGGCTTTTTTGCCTACCTGACCGGTCATGGCCCCGTTGCCGACTTGTCCAAACAACTCAACCCCCTGATTGGGTTCGCGTTTGGGTCTTCGCTGATTTCGATTTTTGCGCGTTTGGGGGGCGGCATCTTCACCAAAGGGGCCGACGTGGGTGCCGATTTGGTGGGCAAGGTTGAGGCTGGCATCCCTGAGGACGACCCTCGCAACCCAGCGGTGATCGCTGACAACGTGGGCGACAACGTGGGGGATTGCGCGGGTATGGCTGCCGACCTGTTTGAAACCTACGCAGTCACCCTGATCGCCACCATGGTCTTGGGCGCGTTGATGGTGCAGAGCGCCCCCATGCAAGCGGTCTTGTACCCCTTGATGTTGGGTGCTGTGTCGATCATCGCGTCCATCGTTGGCTGCTTTTTTGTCAAGGCCAGCCCCGGCATGAAAAACGTGATGCCCGCCTTGTACAAAGGTTTGGCCATAGCGGGTGTGTTGTCCTTGGTCGCCTTTTATGGGGTGACCACCACCACCATGCCCGACAACGCCATCACAGCCACCGGCAGCCAGATGCGTTTGTTTGGGGCCTGCGCCGTGGGTTTGGTATTGACCGCCGCCTTGGTGTGGATCACGGAGTTTTATACCGGCACCCAATACGCCCCGGTTCGCCACATCGCCCAGGCGTCCACCACGGGCCATGGCACGAACATCATTGCCGGGCTGGGAGTGTCCATGCGGTCCACCGCGTGGCCGGTGGTGTTTGTGTGTTTGGCGATCATCGCTTCGTATACCTTGGCAGGTCTTTATGGCATTGCGGTGGCTGCCACGTCCATGCTGAGCATGGCCGGTATTGTGGTGGCGTTGGATGCCTATGGCCCGATCACCGACAACGCTGGGGGCATCGCCGAGATGGCCGAACTGCCCAGCAGCGTACGGGATGTCACCGACCCCCTGGATGCGGTGGGCAACACCACCAAGGCCGTCACCAAAGGTTATGCCATTGGTTCGGCCGGCCTGGCCGCGCTGGTGCTGTTTGCGGACTACACGCACAAGCTGGAGGCACACGGCCAAAAAATCCAATTTGACCTGTCAGACCCCATGGTCATCATCGGCCTGTTTATCGGCGGCCTGATCCCCTACTTGTTTGGGGCCATGGCCATGGAAGCGGTTGGGCGGGCGGCGGGCTCTGTGGTGGTGGAAGTGAGGCGCCAATTCCACGAGATCAAAGGCATCATGGACGGTACGGCCCAACCCGAATACGGCAAGGCGGTGGACATGCTCACCACGGCCGCCATCAAGGAAATGGTGGTGCCCAGCCTGCTGCCCGTGGTGGTGCCGATTCTGGTGGGGGTGTTTTTAGGGCCTAAAGCGTTGGGGGGGTTGTTGATGGGCACCATCGTGACCGGCCTGTTTGTGGCGATTTCCATGTGCACAGGGGGCGGTGCGTGGGACAACGCCAAAAAATACATCGAGGACGGTCACCATGGTGGCAAGGGCAGCGAGGCCCACAAGGCAGCGGTGACGGGCGACACCGTGGGCGACCCCTACAAGGACACCGCCGGCCCTGCCGTAAACCCCTTGATCAAAATCATCAACATCGTGGCGCTGTTGATCGTGCCCTTGCTGGGTTAACACACAGCCCCACAGCCCGTCAATATTCACCTTCAATAATATAGGCATAAGGAAATACCCTTATGGCGACCGCCCCCGGGGAATGTCATGATTCCCCCCCGTAAAGGAACCCCTCCCATGACACTTGTCTTCAAAACCTGCGTTGCGCTGGCCGCCTGCGGCCTGTCGGGCGCCGTTTGGGCCCAGAGCGCTGCTGACGGCATCGCCAAATACCGAGAAATGCTGCAAGACGGCAACCCTGCCGAGTTGTTTGAGGCCAAAGGTGAAGACCTGTGGAAGAAAAAACGCGGCCCCAAAAACGCCTCGTTGGAGCAATGCGACCTGGGCAAAGGCCCCGGTGTTGTCAAAGGCGCGTTCACCGAATTGCCCCGCTACTTCAAAGACACCGGGCGGGTGCAAGACCTGGAAAGCCGTTTGGTCACTTGTATACAAACCCTGCAAGGCATCGATACCAAAGAAGTCAACACCAACAATTTTGGCAAGGGTGAAACCGCCAATGTGGTGGCCTTGGCCACTTGGATCGGTGCCGAGTCCAAAGGCATGCGTTTTAACCTGTCGCAAGCCCACCCCCAAGAGAAAGCCTTTTACGAAACCGGCAAACGCCTGTTTTTTATGCGTGGCGGGCCCCACGATTTTTCATGCGCATCTTGTCACGGTGACGACGGCAAACGCATCCGTCTTCAAGACCTGCCCAACCTGACCAAAAACCCCGGCGACGGTCTGGGTTTTGCCGCTTGGCCCGCCTACCGCGTCTCCAACGGGCAAATGTGGAGCATGCAGCACCGCCTGAACGACTGCTACCGCCAGCAGCGGTTCCCTGAACCCGCCTTCGGCAGTGATGCGACCATTGCACTGGGGGTGTACATGGGGGTGAATGCCAAGGGGGCAGAGTCGATTGTGCCTGCCATCAAACGCTAAAACACCCGGGACCATGACCATGACCATGAACACAACGCTGACCACCCTGGCTGTTTCCGCTGCGGTCCTGTTTTTGCAAGGCTGCACATCCGCCCCATCCTCGGCCGACTATGACAAGATGGCTGCCGATATGGTGAAGGCCTCTTTTGCCGACCGTGGCATCGCCAAACTGGACCGACTGGACCAGGACATGGCCAACCGCGAATGTGCCGCCGCCGATGTGGCCGGTAAACCCATCGATGAAAAAACCGGCAAGGCCATTGAAGCCGCCGAAATGAAAACCATCAAATGGCCCAGCGATGGCAAATTCCTGGGCGATTGGAAAGCGGGTGAGGCCGTCGCCCAGAGCGGCCGTGGCCTGACCTGGACCGACAAGGCCGGCGACGCCAACGGTGGCAATTGTTACAACTGCCACCAAATCAGCCAGACCGAAATCTCTTACGGCACCTTGGGCCCCAGCCTGTACAACTACGGCAAAATCCGTGGGGTCACCGATCCGAACAGCCCGGCCGGCAAAGCGATCGTGGAATACACCTGGGGCAAGTTGTGGAACTCCCGGGCGTACAACGCCTGCTCCCAAATGCCCCGTGTAGGCCACAAAGGCATCCTCACCGAAAAACAGCTCAAAGACGTGATGGCCTTGCTGCTGGACCCCAAATCACCGGTCAACCAATAAACCCTTCAAGCCCCTTGCAACCCCACCCTTGCGGTGGGGTTTTTGCTGGCTTGGTGGTATCGTGCGGGCATGTCAGAACGTGTGATCCCTTTGCTTGACCAACGGCTGCGCAGCCAGACCGTTGTGGTACCCCCTGCCCCGGTACCGGCACAAGGGTGGTTGACCGATTTGAGGGGCCGCCCGTTGCGCGACCTGCGCATCAGTGTGACCGACCGCTGCAACTTCCGCTGCAGCTATTGCATGCCCAAGTCGATATTCGACAAAGACCACGCCTACCTGCCGCACAGCGCCTTGCTCAGCTTCGAAGAAATCACACGGCTGGCCCGTGTGTTTGCAGGGCACGGTGTGCGCAAAATCCGATTGACCGGCGGCGAACCGCTGTTGCGCAAAAACCTGGAGGTGCTGATCGCCCAACTGGCGGCTTTGCGCACCCCTGAAGGCAGCCCTCTTGAGTTGACCCTGACCACAAACGGCAGTTTGCTCGCGCGCAAAGCCCAGGCGCTCAAAGCCGCTGGCTTGCACCGTGTCACGGTCAGTTTGGACGGGCTGGACGACACGGTGTTCCGGCGCATGAACGATGTGGACTTCCCTGTGGCCGATGTGTTGGCCGGCATTGAAGCGGCCCAAGCCGCAGGGCTGGGCCCCATCAAGGTCAACATGGTGGTGAAACGCGGCACCAACGAGGACCAGATCGTGCCCATGGCGCGGCATTTTCAGGGCACAGGGGTGGTGCTTCGGTTCATCGAGTACATGGACGTGGGTGCCACCAATGGCTGGCGCATGGATGAGGTGTTGCCCAGCGCGGAGGTGGTTCGCCGCATTTCGACGGAGATGCCGCTGGTGCCCCTGGAAGCCAGTGCCCCTGGCGAAACCGCTGAACGCTGGGGTTACGCCGGGCCCGATGGGCAACACGACCCGGCCCTGGGTGAGGTGGGCGCCATCAGCAGCGTGACACAAGCATTCTGTGGCAGTTGCAACCGGGCCCGCTTGTCCACCGAAGGACAGCTTTACCTGTGCCTGTTCGCCACCCAAGGACACGACCTGCGCCAGTTGTTGCGGGGCGGCACCACCGACGCCGACCTGCAATCGGCTGTGGGCGCGATTTGGCAAAACCGGCAAGACCGTTACTCTGAACTGCGGGCCACCTTGCCAGCTGGTGCGGACCCAGGGCGGCGCATCGAAATGAGTTACATCGGGGGCTGACCGGTGGAACAGCCAGGGGTGACGGGCTTGGTGTTGGCCGGGGGGCTGGGTAGCCGGATGGGGGGGGTGGACAAAGGCTTGCAAACCCTGCAAGGCCGCCCCTTGGCGTGGCACAGCTTGCAGCGCCTGCAGGCGCAAACCCACCCATTGCAGCAACTGGCCATCAACGCCAACCGGCACCTGGACACCTACCAAACCTGGGGGGTGCCAGTGTGGCCAGACACACTGGCGGACCACCCCGGGCCACTGGCAGGGTTTTTGACCGGTTTGTCGCACTGCCAAACCCCCTACCTGCTGACCGTGCCTTGCGACACGCCCGACTTCCCCCTGGACCTGCTCGCCCGGCTGTGGGCTGCGCTGCAAGCGCAAAACGCCGACATGGCCATGGCATTGGCGCCAGACGCCGAAGGTGTGCCCCGGCGCCAACCGGTTTTTTGCCTCTTAAAAACCAGCCTGCAACCCCATCTGGCCCATTTTTTGGCACAAGGCGGCCGCAAAATCGGTGCGTGGACCGATCAGCACCGGTGTGCGCAGGTGGTGTTTGACCAGCCCACCGACACCCCCTTGGCATTTGCCAACCTCAACACCTTGGCCGATCTCGAAACGCTGGCCTTGGTCACGCCGCACGCCCCCCTATGAAAAACCTGGCACAAATCGCCGCCGAACTGGCGGGTTACGACCCCAAAGCCTTGACCGCCGACGGTGTGTTGCGCTTTCTGGACACCCTGGTGGAACCGGTGCAAGGCACCGACACAGTGGGGGTTTTTGAAGCGCTGGGGCGGGTGTTGGCCGAGGACGTGGTCTCACCCATCAGCGTCCCACCCCACGACAACTCGGCCATGGACGGTTACGCCTTGGCGGGTGTCGACTTGCGCCCAGGGCAGCCCACATCGCTGGCGGTGGTGGGCACCGCTTATGCCGGTACCGCCTGGCGTGGCAGTGCTGGCCCTGGCACCTGCGTGAAAATCATGACCGGTGCGGTGATGCCCCTGGGCCTAGACACGGTGGTGCCCGTGGAATGGGTGGAAACAGCGGACAACCGCATCACCATCCCCGCCGACGTGGTGCGCCCCGGCGACAACCGCCGCCTGTTGGGCGAAGACCTGATGCAAGGCCAGGCCGCCTTGCGGCGTGGTAGCCGCATCGGCCCCGCCGCCTTGGGTTTGATCGCCAGCCTGGGACTGCCCCAAGTGCCTGTGTTCCGGCGTTTGAAAGTGGCGTATTTTTCAACCGGCGATGAGATCCTGAGCCTGGGTGAACCGCCCCGCGAAGGCGCTGTGTACGACAGCAACCGCTACACCGTGTTTGGCCTGCTGACGCGGCT
>JBEBBB010000377.1:0-2723 GCA_041158605.1 Pseudomonadota bacterium | reverse complement strand
AGGCGCAGCACCGACAAACCCAGTTTGTAGCTGGACCCATCGCCGATGCGCTCTACAAAGCCACCTTGTTCCAGGGTTTGCAACATGCGAAATACCGAGGCCCGGGGCAGGTCCAGGCGGCGTGCCAGGTCGGCGCCTGTCAATTCACGGTCGTTGCGGTTGAACTGCATCAGCAGCTGCAGGCCGCGCATCAGTGCCGGTACGGTGTAACGGTCGTCGGCCGTTTTATCGGTGCTCATGGTGGGTGCTCCCTTGTGTGTGGTGGGTTTAAAAGCCCAACAACCGGTTCACCGGGTCGGCCGCTTCCAGCGGGCAGGCGTGGCCGGCAGGCCCCAGGTCCACCAAGGACAACCCCAGCTCTTCGGCCAGCCGGCGGCAGCCTTCGGGCGGCGTGATGGTATCCGCGCTGCCGCAAGCCACCGTGACAGGGCAGCCCACATGTGACAAATCGGCCAGCAGGTCCCCGGTCGACAGCATCCGCGCCGCCTGGGTGTAACCCGCCGGAACGATCTGTGCCATGGTGTCTTGAACCGCCTGTACCAGGTCTGTGGGCGCGTTGGGCGACAACATGGCAGCACCCCGAGCCTGGGCCATGCCCTGTGGCCCAAGCTTGTGCAGTGTGGCCAGGCGGTCCTCCAGCTTTTTGGCGCGGTCCGCTGGTGTGGCGGTGCCGTAGCCTTGGGCGGGCGACAGCAGAACCAGTTGGTGCACGCGCTGCGGTTGTTGGGCTGCGGCGCTGGCCACCATGAGCGCCCCCAGGGAGTGGCCGACCAGGGTCACCGCCCCCCCCGCCCCCATGGCGTCCAGCCAAGACCACAGCCGGCTGGCATAGTCGGCCGCGAGGGGGTGTTCTGTGTCGATGGGGGTGCTCAGGCCGTAACCCGGCGCGTCCCACGCCAACGCCCGCACGCCCGCCACCCGCGCAGCGGCCAGCTGAAAGGCCCAGCTGGCCGACGCCGAGCCGATGCCGTGCAGCAGCACGTGTGTCACGGGGGCTGGTGCACCGCTGTCGCGGTACTGGACCTGTCCCCGAGGCGTGTCCACCGCGGTCAGTGGATGGGCGGCGAGGGCGGTTGGCGGGCTCATGGGCATGGTCACCACTCAGCGCTTGATTTTGGCCAAGGGCGAATCGGGCGGGTAGGTGGGGGTGATGGGTTTGGGCGAGCCCAACATCACACACATCAACGCGTCTTCATCGCCGATGTTGTGTTCCTCGCGGTACACACCCGGCGGTACCGAAATCAGGTCGCGCTCACCGATCACGGCTTCCCACTTCTGGCCGTCTTTTTCGCAGATGACTTTCATCTGGCCGCGCATCACAAAAAAGATCTCTTCCACGTCGTAGTGGATGTGGGAAGGACCGATGTTGCCGGCGGGGATCACCATGGTCGAGAAGGTGAAGTGGGCCGAGGGCACGGTGTTCCCGTCTTTGGCCACACCGGTACCGCCTGTGCCCACGTAGCGCATTTGGGCGCGGCGGTATTTGGGGTCGTAATCGGCCTGGAACTTCAGCGCGTCCCAGTCGTAGCGGCGGGTGGATTTGCGGGCCACGCGGGACTCCATCCACTCGGCGAACGTTTGGCCGTCGGCTTGCATCATGCCGCGCTGGATGTCGGCTTCGGGGGGGATGGCGGGGTCCATCAGACCGCGCTCGTTGAACACGGGCTGGTTGGCCGCCAAGGTGGTGTTCGAGATGGGGGCGTTCATAGTTCTAACTCCTTAGTTCATGACAAAACCGCCGTTGACCGGCAGCAACTGCCCGGTGACAAAACCGGCGCTGCGCGTCAACAAAAACAGCGCAGCGGCGTTGACGTCGTCCGGGATCTGGGGACGCTGGATGGCGCGTCCCTGCAGGTAGTAGTCGTGGCGCTCTTGCGGCACGTATTCGGTGGCCTCAACCAGGGTCAACCCTGGGGCGATGGCGTTCACGGTGATTTGTTCCGGGCCCAGCTCACGGGCCAAGGAACGGGTCATCGCGATCACAGCGCCCTTGCTGGCCACGTAGGCCATCAGGCGCGGGGCACCCCACAGGGCGGTGTCCGATGCCAGGTTCACCACCCGGCCCGAACCGCTGGCGGCCAGGTGGGCGCGTGCGGCCGCGGTGACCAGCCAGGTGCCGCGCACGTTCACGTCCATCACCCGGTCCCAGGTGTCGGCACTGAGCTGGTCGAAGGCTTTGCCCCCTGAGTTGGTGATGGCTGCGTTGTTGATCAGGCCGTCGAGGCCACCCAGGTGGTGGGCGGCCTGATCGACACCCGCGGCGATGCTTTTGGGGTCCAGCAGGTCCAGTGGCACGTAGTGTTGGCCCAGCTCGGCGGCCAAGGCTTGGCCACGTTCGTGCAGCACATCGCTCACCACCACACGGGCGCCCGCCGCGACCAGTGCGCGCACAAAACTTTCACCCAGCCCCCGGGCCGAGCCGGTGACCAGCACACGGCGGCCGTGCAGTTGGATTTCGTTGTTCATGGTGTTGGCCCCTTCAAGCGCCAGCGCGTTGCGCACTGGGCAGGTAATGCAACACCTTGCGTTCGGCCAGCACCACCGCGTAGTACGCGGCGATACCGATCACGGTGAGGGCGCCAATGATCACGAACACACCGGTTGTGTTGCCCTGGCCTTCAAAAAACACCAGCATGTAGCCCAGGCCCATGTTGCCACCCACCAGCTCGCCCACCACCACCCCAATCACCGCCAGGGTGCTGGCGATGCGCAACCCTGAAAAC
>JBEBBB010000376.1:0-4249 GCA_041158605.1 Pseudomonadota bacterium | reverse complement strand
AATCCCTCCGGTAACGGTACCTGTATCTGTCACCACCCTCCCTGACCTGGATGCGCCGCAAGCCATGGCCGGAACTGCCCTTGGCGCCACAGGGCCAGAGTCGCAACCGCCAGAGGCCGGTTTTGTGCAGTGGCGTTTGCGCTTGCACAACCGTTTGATCGAGGCCATGGACCTGCGCCGCCAAGACGTATCGGCCATGTCCGATGCAGAACTCCGCGTGGCCGCCGAGGTTTTGATCACCCGTTTGATCGCCGACATGGGGCCCGAATTGCCTGCGGGGTTGGACAGGTCACAACTGCACCAGCAGGTGCTCGACGAGGCTGTCGGCTTGGGGCCTCTGGAGGCCTTGTTGGCTGACAACACCGTGACCGAGATCATGGTCAACCGCCACGACGAGGTCTTTGTGGAGAGGGACGGGCGCCTGTCACCCCACCCACTGACGTTCACCGGTGATCAGGCCGTTTTGGCCGTGATCGAGCGCATTGTCGCGCCCCTGGGGCGGCGCATAGACGAGGCCTCTCCCATGGTTGATGCCCGCCTTCAAGACGGTTCTCGTGTGCATGCCATCATCCCGCCCTTGGCCCTGAAGGGGCCTTGTTTGACCATACGCAAATTTGGCCGGCGCACCTGGGGCATGGCCGATTGGGTGCGCCAGGGTGCCCTGAGCACCACCATGGCCGAGTTTCTGGAGGTGTGTGTTCGCAGCCGGCGCAACCTGGTGGTGGCGGGTGGTACCGGATCGGGCAAAACCACCTTGCTCAACACCTTGTCGAACCACATACCGGCTGGTGAGCGCATCGTCACCGTAGAAGACGCCGCGGAACTGCAGCTGCAACACGCTCACCTGGTCAGCCTTGAAAGCCGCCCGCCCAACCTCGAGGGCAAGGGCGCGGTCAGCATCCGCGACCTGGTCCGCAACACCCTGCGCATGCGGCCCGATCGCATCGTGGTGGGCGAGTGCCGAGGGGCTGAGGCGTTGGACATGTTGCAGGCCATGAACACCGGGCATGAAGGGTCTCTCACCACCTTGCACGCCAACACCCCGCGCGATGCGTTGTCCCGCTTGGAAACCATGGTCCTCATGGCCGGTATGGAGCTGCCTCTGGGGGCTATACGCGAGCAAATTGCCAGCGCCATTCACATCATCGTGCAGCAAAGCCGCTTTCCGTGCGGCACACGGGTGGTGACCAGCATCACCGAGGTCACTGGCATGGAAAGCGGGAAGATCCAGATGCAAGAGTTGTTCCGCTTCCGTGTGCTCCGACCGGCGGGTCCGCATGGTCGGGTTCAGGGGGTGCACACCGGCTGTGACACCGTGCCCCTTTTTTACGAGGCACAACGGTCTGCCGGTGCCTTGTTGGATGTGTCGATTTTCAGGGGGGTCGAATGAACACGTCTGTCGGGCATGGTGGCTTGTTGTGGGGGGTGGTGGCTGTTTTGGCGGTGTCGGTGGCCACATTGGCGGGCTTGTTGCTAGACGCCTTGATCACCGGCTGGCGCCGTTACCAACACCGTTTCACCGAAAGTGCGCAACACCATGCCGAGGTGTTTTTTTGGCTGATCGATCCCCAGCGCCTGTGGCTGCTGCACCTGGCTGTGCTGGGCATGGGGTTGTCGATCACCTGGTTGTTGACGGGGCGTGTGGGCTGGGTCCTTGTGGCGGGTGTGGCGTTGGTGGCCGCACCGCGGTGGACCTACCGTTGGTTGCGCCGGCGTCGCCAGCAAGCGTTTGAGGCCCAATTGCCTGATGCCTTGTTGTTGGTGGCAGGGGCGTTGCGGGCGGGGGCAGGGTTGTCGGTGGCGCTGCAAACCTTGGTTCAACAAACACCGGCCCCACTGGGACAAGAGTTTGGTTTGCTGCTGCGCGAACAGCGTTTGGGTTTGCACCTCGATGCCTGCCTGGGCAACTTGCAACAACGGGTACCCACGCCCACCACTGTGTTGGTGGTCTCGGCCTTGCGCATCGCCAGCCAGACCGGTGGGGGGCTGGCCGACACCCTGGAGCGCACCGCACACACCGTGCGTTTGCAACACCAGTTGGAAGGCAAGGTCCAAGCGCTCACCGCCCAGGGCAAATTACAGGCCTGGGTGGTGGGTTTGCTGCCGTTGGTGTTGATGGGGGTTCTCAACCACATGGAGCCCGAAGCGATGTCCCACTTGTGGCACACCCACCTGGGCTGGGCCACCTTGGCACTCGTTGCAGCCCTTGAGGTGTTGGGCATTTACACCATACGCCGCATCGTTGCCATCGATATCTGACACCATGCCGTTTTTTGACCCCGATCACACCGCCACCCTTTTGGGACTGTCCCTGGGGTTCGCCGCCGCGTTGGTAGCCGGGCTGTTGGCCCGGTCCGTTTTGGGTGTGCCACCCGATGACCGGCAGTTTCTCGACCCCCCTCCTTGGGGGTTCCGCTTGGTCTGGTGGCCGATTCGGTGGGTTGCGGCATGCGCCCAGCCTTGGTGGCCCAAGAGGGCTTGGCTGCACACCCAAAGCCGCTTGTTGGTCGCGGGCCTGGCACACCAGTTGTCACCGCTCCAATTTGAGGCGAGCAGGGGTGTTGCAGCCCTGGCTGTGGCCGTGGTTGTGGCGTGGGCCGCCTGGGGGTACGCGGCGCAGGGTGTGCCAATATCCATAGGCGGTGCCGCGTTGGTGGGGGCGTGGGTTGGTGGGCTTTACCCCGGCATCTGGTTACACGACCGTGTCCAACAACGCCGCCGCGATTTGGTCCGTGCCTTGCCTTTTTTTCTGGACACCATCACCTTGTGTGTGGAAGCGGGTGTGGCTTTTCAAGGGGCCCTCCAGCAAGCGGTGACCCATGGACCCAAAGGGCCCTTGCGTGATGAATTCCAACGGGTGCTGCGTGACGTCCGCGCGGGGCAAACCAGGGCCGAGAGCTTGGGCGCCTTGGCCGCCCGGCTCAACGAACCGGCCATCACCCATGTGTGCAATGCGGTGTTGCAGGCCGAGCGCCTCGGCATGGCCCTGGGGCCGGTGTTGAGGGCGCAAGCCGATCAGCGCCGCCACGAGCGGTTTTTGCGCGCAGAAAAGCTGGCCTTGCAAGCCCCGGTGAAGATGTTGTTGCCACTGATCGCTTTCATCTTTCCATCCACGTTCATCGTGCTTTTTTTCCCCATCGCCATCCGCTTTATGCAATCGGGGTTTTGATGGAGTTTCCACACACCGCTACCTTGCACAGCGGGATGCGCCAACACCGTTTGCGCTTGGCCGTGGCCCGCCGGTTTGCCACCCGTTTGCGTGGCCTGATGGGCGTGCCCCATTGGCCTGCCGAATGGGATACCGACGCCCCTCAGGGTTTGTTGTTGCCCGCGTGCACCAGCGTGCACGGTTGTTTTGTGCGGCACCCCCTCGATTTGTTGTACCTGGATGGCCCTGCGGGGGTGTCCTCCAAACCCGGTACGCACTGGTCTGCACAAGTGGTGCAAACAGGGTTTTTGCAGCCTTGGTCTTGGCACATAGGCCAGGTTCCACCGGGGCACCGTGCCTTGGGTTGGCGGTGTCGCCACGTGCTGGAATTACCCGCAGGCGCGATCCAGCATTGCCAGGTGCGGTTGGGCGACGTGCTGGAACTGCACCCATGGCCTTGAGGCCCCAACCTTGCGCAAGTCGCCGCCGCGGCGCTGCCATGGTCGAGTTCACCCTGGTGGCACCCCTGCTGTTGCTCATGGGCGCTGCCGTGTTGCAGTACGTGTTGTTTTTTAACGCCCGCAACCTGGTGAACCATGCCGCCACCATGGCGGTGCGGGCAGGGTCGGTGCAACAAGGTCGCTGGGCGGCCATGCACCACGCCTACACCGCAGCCCTGGTACCGCTGTATGGGGGCGGCACCAACACCACCGAGTTGCAGGCCGCCTACCAGCGCGCCCAGAGTGCGGTCCAAGGGCGTGTGCGCATGGAGTGGCTCAGCCCCAGCGCGGATGCCTTCGCTGACTGGGCCGATGCCACCCTCACACAAGCCAACGGTGGTGTGCGCACCATACCCAACGGATCGCTGGGCTTGCGCAGCCCCACCCAAACCGGCCCGCGTTCGGGGAGCACCATCCACCAAGCCAATGTTCTGGAGCTGCGCATCACACAGGGTTACGAGCTCAAGGTGCCCCTGATCGCCAACACCCTGTTGTTCATGCTGCGGTGGCTGGACGACGGACAAGACCCCTTTGTCAGCCAGTTGTACCAACAAGGGCACATACCTTTGGTGGTGCAAGCCCGCCTGCACATGCAAACCGA
>JBEBBB010000375.1:0-3634 GCA_041158605.1 Pseudomonadota bacterium | reverse complement strand
CCTGCTTGTAATACGTCTCGGCGTTGGCCTTGATCTGCTCGGGGGTGAGCGGCGGGCGGGTGCTGTTGCGACCGGAGGGGTCACCGATCAGGCTGGTGAAATCGCCGATCAGGAAAATCACTTGGTGCCCCAGGTCCTGCAGCTGGCGCATCTTGTTCAGCACCACTGTGTGCCCGATGTGGATATCGGGGGCTGTGGGGTCCAACCCCAATTTGATGCGCAAGGCCTGCCCGGTCTGCTCGCTGCGCACCAGTTTGCGCACCCAGTCGGCGTCGGGAATCAGCTCATCACACCCCCGGCGGGTCACGGCCAGCGCGTGCTGCACCCGGTCGGACAACACCACATCCTGGGGTTCTGTAGAGGCAACAATCTGTTTCATAAGGGTTTTTGCAGATGCAGCCCCCACGCCAGGGGGCTATACTTGTGGGGTTTTGTGTGCGCTGCTCCTATTTTAGTGGGCACCCCGCCGGTCGGCCTGTACGTGTGGCGATCTGGCCCGGTTTTTGCGCACAGCCAGGGCTTGTGCGCCTTGGCACCCAGCTGCGCTGGGCCACCTCCCCTTTTTTTGCCCAGCGGCACAGCCGCTGTTGGGCTTTTGTAGCGTTTTATGACCGAATTGTTCAACAACCTGTTGGCGACCTTGAACCAGCACCCACGGCGCGTGGTAGGCGCCTTGGGTGTTTTGCTGCTGGGCACGGGCGTCACGGCGTTTGGCATTGCCCCCCTGGCCCCCGATGCCGCCGACCTGCCCGTGTCAGTGGTCGTCGAACCACTGGACGTCACGCTCAACGCCAGCGACGCCGCCACCAGCGCCACACCCTTTTTGTTGTTCCGCAGCGACTACACCCGCCGCGACGACAACACCAACAGCCTGATGCAACGGCTGGGCGTCAGCGACACCAGCGCGGCGGCTTTTTTGCGCAGCCACCCCCAAACCAAACCACTCTTCAACGGACGGGCTGGCAAACTGGTGTCGGTTGAAACCGATGCCCAACACCGTTTGCAACGGCTGACCGCCCGTTGGTTGGTCGACGGGAGCGACCAATACACCCGCCTCACGGTCACGGCCACCCCACAGGGGGGCTACAGTGCAGAAACCACCCTGGGCGCCCTGACCCGGTCCGTCCGCTTGGGCAGCGGCACCATCCGCAGCTCCTTGTTTGCCGCCACCGACGACGCCCTGCTGCCCGACAGCGTGGCCGGCCAGCTGGCCGAGGTGTTTTCCGGCGACATCGATTTCCGCCGCGACCTCCGCGTGGGCGACCGCTTCAGCGTGGTCTACGAAACCCTGGAGGCCGATGGCGAGGTCTTGAAGTTTGGCAAGCTCCTGAGTGCCGAGTTCCAAAACAACGGCAAGTCCCACCAGGTGTTGTGGTTCCAAGAGCCGGGCCAAAAAGGGAGCTACTACGGTTTTGACGGCAAAAGCCAGCGCCGGGCGTTTTTGGCCTCACCCCTGGCCTTTTCACGCGTCAGCAGTGGTTACGGCATGCGTTTCCACCCCGTATCGGGTGGCCGCAAAGCCCACTTGGGCATTGATTACGCCGCTCCCACGGGTACGGCCGTTCGGGCCGTCGCCGACGGTGTGGTCACCTTCGCCGGCTGGCAAGGTGGGTACGGCAACTTCATCCAGGTGCAGCATGCCGGGCAAAAAAGCACTGCATACGCCCACCTGAGCCGCATCCATGTGCGCAAAGGCCAAAAAATCAGCCAAGGTGACGAGATCGGCGCTGTGGGCTCCACCGGTGTATCCACCGGCCCTCACCTGCATTTTGAATACCGCGAAAACGGGGCCCACAAAGACCCGCTGGCCATCGCACGCCAAACCGAAGGCCAGCCGATTTCAGCCCAGGCTCGGGCGGCCTTCCAGCAGCAGGCCCAACAAATGCGCAGCCAGCTGACGCTGGCCGCCAGCACCGTTCAGGCCAGCGCCCAATAAACCCCATGGACGCCTCTGCACGGGGCACCCATTTCATCGGGCTGATGTCCGGCACATCGCTGGACGCGGTCGATGGGGTGCTGCTGTCACCCACAAACACCCCTACCGGTCCAGGCTGGGCGGTCAGCGCACACGCCGCCGAACCGCTCCCTTCGGCCTTGCGCACCTTGTTTTTGTCGCTGAACAGCCCTGGCCCCAATGAGCTCCACCAAGCCGCCGTGGCGGGCCACCAGTTGGCGCACCTATACGCCCAGGTTTGCCAGCGCCTGCTTGCACGTGCCGGGCTGACCGCCGCAGATGTGGCCGCCATAGGGGCCCACGGTCAAACCGTGCGCCACCACCCCCCCGGAGCGGTCTGCCTGGGCGTCGCAGTGGATGCAGACAACCCCAACTCCCCTCCCTACACCCTGCAGATCAACCAGCCAGCCTTGTTGGCCGAACTGACTGGCATACCGGTGGTGGCCGATTTTCGCAGCGCTGACATCGCGGCCGGCGGCCAAGGCGCTCCGTTGGTTCCGGTGTTTCACCAAGCGGTGTTCGGTGAACCCGGCGCATCGGTGGCCGTGGTCAACATCGGTGGGATTGCCAACATCACCGGGTTACCCGCCCATGGCCCGGTCTGGGGCCTGGACACCGGCCCTGGCAATATGTTGCTCGACCTTTGGTGCGCCCAACACACCGGGAACCCCTACGACGCCAACGGGGCCTGGGGCGCCCAGGGCACGGTCAGTCTTGAACTGCTGTCGGCGTTCAAAGCAGATCCTTATTTCGCCCGACAAGGCGCCAAAAGCACCGGACGCGACCTGTTCAACCACCGCTGGCTGGAAGGGCACCTGTTGGCCCTGAACCACCCCTTGGCAGCAAGCGATGTACAGGCCACCCTGGTGCAACTGACCGTTGACACCATCACCGACGGCCTGACCCAAGGTGACTGGGGCGCCACCCCACCCACATCGGTGTGGGTGTGTGGCGGGGGGGCTTTGAACGGCGAGCTGATGCGCGGTCTGCAAAACCGGCTACCCCACATACCCGTGCGCAGCACGGCGGAGCGGGGCTGGTCCGTGGACCAAGTGGAGGCAGCGGCCTTTGCGTGGTTGGCCCGTGCCAGGTGGCTTGGCGAGGTCACAGCAGGCTTGCCGGTGGTCACAGGGGCACGGGGCGCGCGTTGCCTGGGCGCGCTATACCCAGCACGGGGCTCAGGCCCGCTGGGCGTCAGACGCTGAAGCTGGAGCCACAACCGCAGGTGGTGGTGGCGTTGGGGTTTTTGATCACAAACTGGGCACCTTGCAGGTCTTCTTTGTAGTCGATCTCGGCGCCCACCAGGTACTGGTAACTCATGGCATCGATCAACAAGGACACACCGTTTTTGGTCATGGTGGTGTCGTCTTCGTTGACGATCTCGTCGAAGGTGAAGCCGTACTGAAAACCCGAACAACCACCACCCTGCACAAACACACGCAGTTTCAGGTCGGGGTTGCCCTCTTCAGCGATCAGGTCGGCCACCTTGGCGGCGGCGCTGTCGGTGAACACCAAGGGGGCAGGCATGTCGGTTTCAACGGGGGCGGCAACGGCATTCATGGGACAACCTCAGCAAAAGGTGATGGCCTGTACGGGCCAGACAAACGAAATAGTAAACCAAAACACTCGGGAAAGCGCGCGGGCACAAAAAAACCGCCCGAAGCACAAGGGCTTGCGGGC
>JBEBBB010000374.1:0-3775 GCA_041158605.1 Pseudomonadota bacterium | reverse complement strand
CCTTGCAGGGGTTGGCCCTGGATTGGCCCGCCCCCTTGGGCAAAACGGCGGCCGCACCGTTGCCCTTGCGCTACGAAATGGGCCTGCTCGCGCCCGGTAACCAAGGCCCCAGGGACCGCGTATCGATAGACCTGGGCACCGCTTCGGCACCGGTCGCGCAGGCGGCCTTTGAGCGGGAATGGCGCGGCACGGTACCCCATGTGCCCCGGGGGTATGTGCGCCTGAATGGCCAAGCCCCAACAACCACCCCGCCAACCACCACACCATCCGATATGCCCAGCAGCGGCATCCAGGCCGACATCAACCTGCCGACGCTAGACCTGGACCGGTGGGGTCAGTTGTGGTCCGGCGACAGCGGTGCAGCGGCGGGCACAGGGGTACCTGTGCACAACCGGTACTGGCCCACCGCCCTGCGCTTGCAAGCGGATACCGTGTTGCAAGCAGGGCGTGGCTTCCACCAGGTGTTGATGGGGGCCACCCAAGAAAACGGCATCTGGCGGGCCAATGTGCAGTCCCGTGAAGCCAACGGCTACGCCGAATACCGCCCCAACACCAGCACCCAACCCGGCCGGGTGTACGCGCGTTTGGCGCAGCTCACCCTCAACCCCACGATGACCACTGGGGTTGAAAACCTGCTGGACCAACACCCCACCTCGATACCGGCCCTGGATATCGAGGTGCAAGACTTCGAGCTCAATGGGCGCAAATTGGGCCAACTGGACATCGAGGCATCCAACCGAGGGGGGACACCCGCCAACCCCGATGCGGTCCGGGAATGGCGCCTGACACGGCTCAACCTGGCCTTGCCCGAGGCCACCTTGGAGGGGTCGGGCAACTGGGCCAGCTTGGGCGCACAGTCCAACAGCACACGGGGGAGCAGTGCCCGGCGCACCGCATTGACGTTCAAACTCGACATCCGGGACTCGGGGGCTTTGCTCAAACGCTTTGGCATGGCTGACACCATCCGGGGTGGCAAAGGGTCTTTGCAAGGCACCCTGGGTTGGCTGGGGTCTCCCGCCAGCATCCACTACCCCTCGCTCAACGGCCAGCTGGCCCTGGCCCTGGAAAGGGGTCAGTTCCTCAAGGCCGACCCTGGTATCGCCAAACTGCTGGGGGTGCTGAGCCTGCAATCACTGCCCAGGCGGCTGGTTCTCGACTTTCGCGATGTGTTCAGCGAAGGGTTTGTGTTTGATTTTGTCCGTGGCGATGCCAAGGTCGAACAGGGTGTGGCCAGCACGAACAACCTGCAAATGAAAGGCGTCACGGCCGCTGTGCTGCTGGAGGGTTCGGCCGATCTGGCCAACGAGACCCAAGACATCACTGCAGTGGTCATCCCTGAGCTCAATGCAGGCACCGCGTCGCTGCTGGCCACTGCGATCAACCCCGCCGTGGGCCTGGGTACTTTTTTGGCCCAGTTCTTTTTGCGCCAGCCCTTGCAAGATGCCACCACACAACAATTTCGCATCACAGGGCCCTGGGCCGAGCCCAAGGTGGAGAAAATCGCCAAACGTGCCGTTGTACGGGAAGGAAACTCACCATGAAAGTTGCCGCCATCCAAATGGTCTCGGGTATCAGCCTGGACCACAACCTTGCTCAAGCCCACCACCTGTTGAACCAGGCAGCCATGGCTGGCGCCGAGATGGCGGTGTTGCCCGAGTATTTTTGTTTCATGGGGCACGCCGACCGGGACAAACTGGTGCTGGCGGAAACCCCTGGTTTGGGAACCGTCCAATCTTTTTTGGCCGATACGGCCAAAGAGCTGGGCTTGTGGATCGTGGGGGGCACCTTGCCCATGGCCACCCCCGACCCCACCCATGCTGCCAATGCGTCCCTGGTGTACACCCCGCAGGGCACCTGTGCGGCCCGGTACGACAAAATCCACCTGTTTCGCTACAACAACGGGCGCGAAATCTACGACGAAGCCGCCGTGCTACAAGCCGGCGAAACACCCCAAACCTTCAGCCTGACCACCCGAGCAGGTGACACCTGGCGGGTGGGCATGAGCGTGTGTTACGACCTGCGTTTTCCCGAGCTGTTCCGTCAACTGGGAGCCGACATCATTGTGGTGCCATCGGCCTTCACCCACACCACTGGCCAAGCCCACTGGGAGGTGCTGCTGCGGGCACGGGCCATCGAGAACCAGGCCTACGTGATCGCCAGTGCACAAGGGGGGCGCCACGAAAATGGCCGTCAGACCTGGGGGCAAACCATGGTGATTGACCCCTGGGGGGTGGTGTTGGGCCAGCATGCGGTTGAGCCTGGCGTGGTGGTTTGCGACATTGACCGCCAGCGCCTGTTGTCGGTGCGCAACCAGTTGCCAGCGCTCGAACACCGCCGGCTGTGAGGGGCTTGCACAAAGCCTCCGGGCGCTGGTCGCGCCGCTGGGTGCTCTGGGGGCTGTTGTGCCTGTTGGTCAGCCTGTTGTTATCGGCGTTGGTGTTTTTGGCCAAGCAGTACGAAGACAACCGGGCCATCGCCCAGCTTGAGCAAAGCACCGTTGCGATGTCGGTGGACATCCGGTCGGCCTTGCTGCGCAACGTGCAAAGCCTGCAAGCGCTGCACGCCACGCACACCACCACCGAGGGCTGGCAAACCGCAGCCACCGAGTTGCTGGGACAACACCGGGAGATCACAGGGCTGGAGTGGCGTGACAGGCGGCTGGAATCGCGCGCGCAGCGCACCAGCCCCTATTACGCCAGTTTGTACGGCATCATGGCCCGAGCCCAGGCCCAAGCCGATGTGCGGCAAGCCTGCGCCAACGCGGACCGCACCAGTGGCCCAGCCTACTCGGCCAGCTACTTTTGGCCCATGGCGCAAGGCCAAGGTCAAGAGATGATGGAGATGTGCCTGCCCTTGACCCGAGACGGTCAAGCCGACGGGTACATCATTGCCACCTACAGCCTGCCGGGCATCTTGTCTGAAATGGTCAGCCCAGAAAGCCGGCGCGGCCGCAGCGTGGCCATCACCGAGGCAGACGGCACCCGGCTGAGCATTTTGGGCACACCCGGCGGTCGCAACGGCACGCTGCACGCAGAGTACCTGCTGGACCTGCCCGGGGCCGCCTACATGCTGCGGGTGGACCGGCCCTTGGAATACCGGGGCTGGTTGCCCCATGTGTTGACCGTGGCGGTGGGTGTGTTGGCCTTGTCCCTGTTGGGGGTGTTGGCCTTGTTGGCCCGTGACATCGGGCGGCGGCTGCGGGCCGAGAGCCAGTTGGCCGACGCGCTGGCTTTTCGCAAAGCGATGGAGGACTCCCTGTTGACAGGCTTGCGCGCGCGGGACATGCAGGGGCGCATCACCTATGTCAACCCCGCTTTTTGCCAGATGGTGGGGCTGCGCCCCGACCAGTTGATAGGCACCAGCTTGCCAGCCCCCTATTGGCCCACCGAACTGGTCAACGAATACCAACACCGCCACTCGGTTCGCATGGCGGGACAGGCCTTGCCCCGAGAGGGTTTTGAGTCCGAGTTCCAACGGGCCAATGGCACCCGTTTCCCGGTGCTGATCATTGAAGCGCCCTTGATCAACGCCCAAGGCGAACAAACTGGTTGGATGAGTGCCATCCTCGACATGAGCGAACAGCGGCGGGTGGAGGAACTGTCCCGCGCCTCCCAGGACCGTCTACAGGCCACCGCACGTCTGGCCATGGCGGGTGAAATGGCGTCCATGATCAGCCACGAACTGAACCAACCGTTGGCGGCCATTGCCAGTTATGCCAGCGGGACGCTCAACCTGTTGCAAGACCTCCCACAGCAGCTTGCCAGCAACCCCACAC
>JBEBBB010000373.1:0-7741 GCA_041158605.1 Pseudomonadota bacterium | reverse complement strand
GCCAGCCGGGCGTGAGCCAGCCGCGCGACTCCAGGATGCGAAACCATGTGACGTAATCTTGGTGCTCCAGCCGCAGGCCCAACTCCACCTTGCGTTTGGTGTCAGCTGGCAGGTGGGTTTGTACGAATGTGCGCACCTCTAGGCGGAAGGCTTCTTCTTCAGGGGTGAATTGCAGCTTCATGGCAGTTGTCCGGAAACAGTGGTGATCAGCATGGTTGTGCCACGACGAGTGCATCCAGAGCCAGTACGGCTTGGGCCGAACCAATGGGGTAGGCCACCAGCGGGTTGATGTCGATTTCGGTGATGTCAGGGTTGGCTCGCATTTGTGCCCCCACCAAAGCCACCACGCGTGCGATGGCGTACAGATCAACACCCGCCACCCCCCTGGTCCCGTGCAACACAGTGGCCGCTTTCAAACGGCCCAGTTCGACCACGATGTCGGCTTCTGACATGTCGGCAGGAATCAGGCGCACATCTTTTAGCGCTTCGATCCAGATGCCCCCCAGGCCGACCAGCACAACAGGTCCCCAGTCAGTGTCGCGTTTCGCGCCGACCACCAGTTCAATGCCACGGGGCCCCATGCCTTCGACCAGCGCGCCATCCAGCACCAAGTTGGGGCGATGTTGGGCCACGTTGGCGAACAGTTGTGTCCACGCCGAGCGCAAGGCCGCCTCGTTGGGCAACCCCACCAGCACACCGCCCACGTCGCTCTTGTGCGGCAATTCGCTGGCCTGTGCTTTCAGCACGACCGGATACCCAATGGTTTGCGCAATGCGCACGGCTTCGTCGGCGTTGACGGCCAGGCCCCCGCCCGGTACGGGCAGTCCAACAGCTTTGAGCCAGGCCTTGCCCTGGTATTCAGCAAAAATGCCGTTGGGAGGCACAGCCCCAGGGAGTGCCACCCCGCTTGATAGAGGGTTCTGGGCCCGACTTGCGCGCTCGAGCGCTTCGCCGTATTGCGCCACCCTGCGCAAGGCCCGCATGGCCCGGTCAGCGGAGCGAAACAGTGGCACACCGCTGGCCCTGATCGCTTCCAAAAAGAAGGGCTCAATGGGGCTGTCATCACCTGTGAGCACCAGAACCGCGGGTTTCGTGGCCTTTGCGATGGCGGGCACAATGTGTTCGGCCTTGTCTTTCTGCGCGACCACCGGTCCAACGGGTATGGCCAGCACCACGCTACCCACTCCGCCGTCTTGCAACATGGTGAGCAGCAGCTCGCCCACGATGCCGGGGTTGCGCACGCTGATGGTGGTGTAGTCCAGTGGGTTTTCTGCAACCGCGTAGGGTGGCAACATGGCCCTGAGTTGTGCCACCACCGGTCCGCTCAAAGCGGGAAGCTCCAGCCCCAGGTCCTCTGCAAAATCGAGGGCGATGTTTTTCATGGCCCCAGACCCCGTCATGAAGGCCGTGCCGCCTGCCGGGGGGTGGGGGTAGCGCAACAGCACAGCCGTCACATCCAGCAACTCGTCCAAAGACGCCACCGTGACGACCGCTTCCCGCTGCAGGCATGCCATGGCGGTTGCGTGGTCCCCAGCCAGTGCCCCCGTGTGGGACTGGGCGGCTTCGCGCGCCCGTGCGCTGCGGCCGGGCATGAGCAGGACCATGGGTTTCCCCGCCAACCGCGCCTGGGCTGCCAGAGATAAAAAGCGCTGAGGGTGTCGGATCTGTTCTGCGTAGATGGTGATGGTGCGGATTTGCGGGTCGGCGATATAGGCGGCGAGAACGTCTTCCACGCACACCGAGACCTCGTTCCCGGTCGAGAACACACAGGCCACTGGAACCCCGCGCCCCAGAAGCGCGTCCCGCAGGTTGGCCGCCATGAACCCGCTTTGCGCCACGATGCCCACGCCCAGGCGCGTTTCCTTCTCGCGTGGCGCGAGGGGTTCAAAGGTGATGGGAACGCCGGCGGCCAAATTGCTGAAACCCATGCAATTGGGCCCCACCAGCACCAGCCCCGTTTCTTGCGCCACCTGGGCCAGTTCGGTTTGTTTGGCTTGTCCCTCTACGCCCGCTTCGGCGTAGCCGGATGCGAACAGAACTGCGGCATGGCACCGGCGTTCGGCAAGGGCACGAACCGCTTCCAAAACGCCTGATTCGGGAATCGCCAGCACGGCCAGGTCGATGCCCTCCGGCAGGTCGTCCACCACTTTGATGCAGGCGCGGCCATTGATGTCGGTGCTGCTGCGGCTGACAAGGTGCAAAGAGCCGTCGTAACCAAAACGCTCCAGGTTGCCTTGAACGAAGCCGCCAAAGGAGCGGGGGTCTGCCGATGCCCCCACGATCGCAACCGAGCGGGGACGCAGGATGCGCCGCATCGATTCCAGGTCATGGTGGGCAGGCGTAGCGGGGGAGGCCATTTGGAATCAACCTTTCAAAGCCCGATGGGATTGGGCTGGACAGGGGGTGCTAGTGATTTTGGCGATTGTGGCATACAAAAATGCTTATTTAATACACCACCAAATGTATTTTGGTGTTTTTAGGGTTAACCCCTGGTGGGTGATTTGAGGTGATGTGGGCTCGGGTGCTGGGTGTTTTGAAAGAGCGATGCAGTACAAAAGTCAAAAAACCCAGACGATGTTGCGCATTTGGCGGATGCCATTCGGAGAAAACGGTAGCATGAAGGACCAATCTCCAGAGTGCTTCTGGCATTCGTTCAATATTTTTTTGCATGCCACGAAAGATTTGAGGTATATTTGAGATGCATATGGACCACACAACCTCGCCTGAAACGCCCATCGAAGCCGATTTCGCACATGGTGACGACGACACGCGTCCCCGTGGCGGGCGGGCCAACGAAATCAGAACCGCCCTTCAGGAGGAGATCGAAAGCGGGAAGTTGACGCCGGGTACCCCTTTGGATGAGAGGGCGTTGGCCGCTCGTTTCCAGGTGTCACGCACCCCTGTCCGCGAGGCCCTGCAGCAGTTGGCCGTTCAGGATCTGGTGCGCATTGCACCGCGGCAAGGGGTGGTGGTGGCGCGTTTATCGATCAGCCAAGTCCGGGCCATCATGGAGACGGTGGGAGAGCTGGAGTCACTGGCGGCCAAGTTGGCGGCCCGACGTGTGGACGATGCCCTTCGGCACGGGTTGGATCTGGCGCTACAGCGGTGCCAAGACGCAGCCGTCCAGGGCGGTGCGGCCGAGTACTCGATGGCGAACACCTTGTTTCATGAAGCGATCTACGCTGGCAGTCGCAACCCCTACATCGCTGAACTCATACGCAAAGCCCGTCGGCAAATCCAGCGTTACCGCATCAAGGACTTTCACACCAAGTCCCAGATGAGCAAATCGCTCCAAGACCACCTGAAAATCGCCCGCGCCATACAGGAGGGCGATGAGGCGGCCGCAGCGCAAGCCATGTTGCTGCATGTGCCGACCGGGTCCACCGGGTTTTCGGAGTTTTTGGCGCGCATGCCCATGAGCTTTTTTGAAACCGAAGCCGGCGGTCAGTAGCGCCACAACAACCCATCCCAGATGACACGACCTCCCCGCTCCATCCACGCGCCCGGCGCGTCTCACAACGCCCCCATTCCCGCTGCGGCCCGGGTTGGCAGCGTGCTCTGCACATCGGCCGTTTCGGGCAAAGACCCCGCATCCGGTGCGTTGCCAGCGGACGCCGACACACAGGTTGTCAACACGTTTGCGAATCTGAGAGCCGTGTTGGCGGCAGGGGGGGCATCGATGGACGACGTGGTCAAGTTCAGCGTCACGATCCACGACAACGCCGTCCGGGACGCGGTGAATGCGCAGTGGTTGCTGGCATTTCCAGATCCAAACGACCGGCCCGCACGGCACATCGTGGTGTCTCCCTTGCAGCATGGCATGCAATTGCAGATCGAAGTGATGGCGGTGATCCGCTGACCCCTACCCTACACAACTTGGAGACAAAACCGTGATCATCGATTCACACGCCCACATCCACATGCCCCCCGAAAGTTTTCGCTTCATGGCTGAGCTGGTGGGGGGACGTGCCAACCCTTACACCTTGCCCAAAATCCCCGAAGCCTCCATTCGCAAGGTGGTGGAAGACCAGCTGAAAATCATGGATTCGGTGGGCACCGATATCCAGTTCATCTCCCCCCGGCCGTACCTGCAGATGCATTCGGTGAAACCCGGTAAGGTTACCGAGCTGTGGTCGCAGCATTGCAACAACCTCATCGCTGAGTTTGTTAAATTGGCACCCGATCGGTTTCGAGGTGTGGCGGGTCTGCCCCAGTTCATGGACGAACCTTTGTCACTGCGTGCCATTCCAGAGCTGCAGCGTTGCGTCAACCAGCTGGGGTTTGTGGGATGTCTGATCAACCCCGATCCGACAGAGGGCCTGGGCGATCCACCAGGCATGGGCGATCCCTACTGGCACCCCCTTTACGAAGCCATGGTGGAGCTCGACGTACCAGGGCTCATCCACTCGGCCAGCAGCTGCAGTGAACGAGAGTCGTACACGCTCAAGTTCCTCAACGAAGAAACCATATCGGTGGTCCACCTGTTGGGCGCCAAGACCTTCGACACATTCCCACGGTTGAAAATTGTGGTGGCCCATGCGGGCGGTGCCATCCCTTACCAGATGGGACGGTTCCGTTCCTGGAACGTTCGGAAAGGTGAAAAGGAAACCTTTGATGAACAGCTCAAAAAACTTTACTTCGACACCTGCAACTACAGCGAAGAGGCGATGGAGTTGTTGCTTAAAGTGGCTGGTACCGACAATGTCATGTTTGGTACCGAGAAGCCTGGCACTGGCAGCGCCCGCAACCCCTTGACCGGGCGCGACTACGACGACATGAAGCCCATCATCGAAGGCCTGGCTTGGCTGACCGATGAGCAAAAGAAAAACATCTTCGAGTGCAACTGCCGGCGTGTTTACACCCGCGCATTTCGCAAAGATGACGGTTGTTAACCCAGACCGAGGCAGGAGCTTTCGATGGCTTTATCCAAAGAAGACAACGACCTTTTGTGCCGGGTAGAAAACGGCGCGCCCATGGGCGAAATGATCCGCCAGCACTACTGGTTGCCAGCCGTGCCCTCGTGCAAATTGGAGGCCGATGGTGCACCGGTTCGGGTGCGCCTGTTGGGTACCAACCTGGTGGCATTCCGGTCCACCAACGGCGACGTGGGTGTGCTCAATGAACAGTGCCCACACCGCAAAGCGTCTTTGGCTTTGGCACGCAACGAAGACAACGGCTTGCGGTGCATCTACCATGGTTGGAAGTTCAACGTGAAAGGTGAGGTGGTTGAGGCACCGAACCACGCTGGCAACCAAGACCAGTTTTGCAAAAACGTGCGTGTCAACCGGTACACCGCTGTTGACCGAGGTGGGATCGTATGGGTCTGGCTGGGTCAAGGTGAACAGCCCCCGCCATTTCCCGAATTGCCTTTCATAAACCTGCCTCAAAACCAACGGTCGGTCACCAGTGTGGAAGTACCCACCAACTGGGTCCAGGGTGTGGAAGCTTCGATGGACTCTTCCCATGTGGGCGTGTTGCACGAGTCCACCACCCAGATCACGGCCGGTGGTGGCAACCAGCGCATGCTGATGACCAAGGCCCTGGCGCCCAAGCTCGAGTTTGAGGACAGGCCATACGGCTACCGTTATGCCGCTCTGCGACAGCTGCCTGACGACCAGGTATATGCAAGGGTGAACAATTTTGTGATGCCGTGGTACGGCATGATTTGCCCGCCAGATGCCAACAGCCCGACCACTGTGTTCTTTTCGACGCCGGTGGATGACCTGCACCACCGTGCCTGGTTTGTGCATTTCAATCCCAACCGCGAACTGGGTATGACCATCATGTCGGCCAGCCCCGATGTGTGGAATTTTCCACCCCTCCCGCCGGGTACACCTGAAGACAATTGGGGTCAAAACCGCGACCTCATGAAGAGGGGGCACAAAACCGGATTTCCGCAGCACCTGGGCACCGAAGATTTTGCGATGTTCTTGAGCCAGGGCCCCATGTGCGATCGGACCGATGAGCAGCTCTGCTCTGCGGACGGCGCGGTGGTGCGGGTCAGGCAGTTGTTGCTCCGAGCAGCGAAAGAGTTTGTGGATGGCAAAGCCCCGACCCTGGCGCACCACCCCGATCTTGACTACCAAACCATTCGGTCCGTTGGCGGCGTCATCCCCGCAGGAACCGACTGGCGAACGTTGGCCGACAGCTGAGCGACGTTGTACGCCGTGGTGAGAACACAGGGCTCTGCAGAAGCCTGTTCTGACCACCGGATGTTTGTGTTAACCCACCCCTGGAGACTTGTATGCCTTTGTCCAAACGCCTGTTTTTGCTGTCCGGTGTAGCCGCCTTGTCCAGCCCCTCGATCGGCCTGGCCCAGAGCAAGCCTGTTATCCGGTTGATCGTTGGGTTCCCTCCCGGTGGAGCCACAGACGCCATTGCCCGTGCGGTGGCTGACAAGCTCCCGCAGGTGCTGGGGCAGCCGGTGATTGTGGAGAACAAACCAGGCGTTGGTGGGCGTATGGCGGCAGACCTGGTTCTCGCAGGGCCCAGCGATGGGTTGACCTTTATGGTAGCGCCCAATGCGACCCCCACCTTTCAGATGTTGGTTTTCAAAGACCAGATCAAGTGGAACAGCGTGAAGGATTTTGTGCCTGTGGCCAGTTTTGCCTCCTACCCTTTGGGTATGGGCGTGGCCGCCAACTTAGGCGTTAACAATGTGCGCGAGTTTGTCGAGTGGGTGAAGAAAAACCCCAGCAAGGCCAGCTACGGCACACCGGGCTTGGGCGGTCAGAATGCCTTTTTGGGGGTTCAGTTGGCCAAAGCGGCGGGTATCGATTTGCCGGTCACACCTTACAAAGGTTCGCCACCCATGGTGACCGATTTGGTGGGTGGGCATGTGCCCTCAGCCATCAGCTTGCTCGATGGCATGATGGCACACCACCGGTCAGGCCGCATCAAAGTGATTGGTGTGTTCACCAAAGAACGTTCACCGCTGATGCCCGATATTCCCACTTTTGCAGAGCAGGGCGTTGACGTGACCTCTGGCGAAGGCTGGACCGGTATGTGGGCCAAGGCCGGTACACCACCTGCAGAAGTGCAGCGCATGGAGAAGGCCATCCAACAGGTGCTGCAGTTGCCCGATGTCAAAGAGCTGATGAGCCAGCGCCTCATGGTGCACCCCTTGTTCCGCAACAGTGCCCAAATGGACACCTTGCAAAAGGATGAGCTGGCACACTGGGAGCCCATCATCAAAGCGTCTGGGTTCAAACCAGAATGACACAGCCATTGATCACCTATGAGCTCGATGGCAACATCGCTCTGATTGGCCTGAACCGGCCCGACAGGCGCAACGCCATCAACGACCCGCTGGTTGACGAACTTCGCACAGCGGTGCTTCGCGCCCACGAAGAGGCCGACGTCGCGGTGTTGTTTGGCCACGGCAGTAACTTTTGCGCCGGCCTCGACCTGGCAGAGGCGTTGGCAAGGGCCACCGGGCAAATCAAACCCCCGCGCAAGCGGCGGCGCCACAACTGGCACGAGGTGTTCGATCTGATCGCTCGGGGCCCGATTCCCTTCGTGGCCGCCCTGCACGGCGCGGTCGTGGGCGGGGGTCTCGAATTGGCCACAGCGGCCCATGTGCGCGTTGCCGATGAAACCGTCATGTGTGGCCTGCCGGAGGGGCAGCGTGGCATTTTTGTGGGTGGCGGCGGCACGGTTCGCATCCAGCGGGTGGTGGGCACCACCGTGATGATGGACATGATGCTGACAGGCCGCTTGCTCAACGCCGAGGAGTCAGAGC
>JBEBBB010000372.1:0-6705 GCA_041158605.1 Pseudomonadota bacterium | reverse complement strand
CGAGGTTTACAACGACGCCAAAAGCCTGCTCACCATGGGGCTGGGCAAAGACATCGCAGGCCACCCGGTGGTGGCCGACCTTGCCAAAATGCCCCATTGCCTGGTGGCCGGTACCACCGGTTCGGGCAAGTCGGTGGGCATCAACGCCATGATTTTGTCGCTGCTCTACAAGGCCGACGCCAAAGACGTGCGCCTGCTGCTGATCGACCCCAAAATGCTGGAGTTGAGTGTCTACGAGGGCATACCCCATTTGCTGGCCCCAGTGGTCACCGACATGAAACAGGCGGCCCATGGCCTGAACTGGTGTGTCGGCGAGATGGAAAAGCGCTACAAGCTCATGAGCAAGCTGGGCGTGCGCAACCTGGCGGGTTACAACACCAAAATCGATGATGCCAAAGCCCGCGGCGAGACCATAGGCAACCCTTTCAGCCTCACCCCCGAGCAGCCCGAGCCCCTTGACCGCATGCCCTACATCGTGGTGGTCATCGACGAACTGGCCGACCTGATGATGGTGGTGGGCAAAAAAATCGAAGAACTCATCGCCCGCTTGGCCCAAAAAGCCCGTGCGGCGGGCATCCATTTGGTGCTGGCCACCCAGCGCCCCAGTGTGGACGTGATCACCGGCCTGATCAAGGCCAACATCCCCACCCGTTTGTCGTTCCAGGTCAGCAGCAAAATCGACAGCCGCACCATCTTGGACCAAATGGGCGCCGAAGCCCTGCTGGGCATGGGCGACATGCTCTACATGCCCAGCGGCACGGGCTTCCCCACCCGGGTGCACGGGGCTTTTGTCAGCGACGATGAGGTGCACCGTGTGGTGGCCTACCTGAAAGAGCAGGGCGGTGAGCCCGACTACATCGACGGTGTGCTCGAAGGTGGTGGTGTGGACGGTGAGGGTGGTGGCGCCGACCTGTTCGGCGAGGGTGGTGGCGAAGGCGGCGAAAAAGACGCCCTCTACGACCAGGCCGTGGCCATCGTGCTGCAAGACCGCAAGGCCAGCATCAGCTACGTGCAGCGCAAGCTCAAGATCGGCTACAACCGCGCCGCGCGTTTGCTCGAAGACATGGAAACCGCCGGTCTGGTCAGCGCCCTGACCAGCAGCGGCCAACGCGATATTTTGGTCGCACCCCGGGGGGATTGATGTCCACCACACCACATGTTTTGTCCCACTGGGCCAGTGCCATGCGGCGTTGTGCCCGAACCGCAACCGCTGCGCTGGCGGCCTGCACACTGGCTGTTGGGGCCGGGGTGGCTTGGGCCGATGGCTTGGCCGACCTTGAAAACTTCCTCAAAAACACCCGCCAGGGCCGGGCCACCTTCACCCAGGTCATCACCGCACCGGCCAAAGCCGGTGAGGCCGCCCCTCGTGCCAAAACCAGCAGCGGCGTGTTTGAATTCCAGCGCCCTGACCGCTTCCGGTTCGACTACCAACGCCCGTTTGAACAAACCATCGTGGCCGATGGCAAATACCTTTGGTTGTTTGACCCCGATCTCAACCAGGTCACCCAGCGCCCGCAGGCCGATGTGTTGGGCAACACCCCTGCAGCCCTGATCGCGGGCAGCGCCGATCTGGGTGCCATGCGCCAGGTGTTCAACCTCGTGGCCACACCCGCCACCGATGGGGTGCAGTGGGTACAAGCCACCCCCCGCACCCGCGATGGCACCTTGCAGCACATCAAACTGGGGTTTCAGGGGGGGCAACTGTCGGTGCTGGAGGTGCTCGACAGTTTTGGCCAGCGTTCGGTCCTGAAGTTCGGTTTGCTCAACAGCCAGCCGGGGTTCAAGGCCGGGCATTTCAACTTCCACCCCCCCGCAGGGGCTGATGTGATCAAACCCTGAGCCGTGGCCGACCTGTTTGACACCGCCCCCACCCCGCCGCTGGCCGAGGCCTTGCGGCCCCGCACCCTCGACGAGGTGATCGGGCAATCGCACCTCCTGGGCGATGGCAAACCACTGCGCTTGGCTTTCCAATCGGGCAAGCCGCACTCCATGGTGTTTTGGGGGCCACCGGGTGTGGGCAAGACCACTTTGGCACGCCTCACAGCCACCGCGTTCCAGTGCGAGTTCATCGCCTTGTCCGCCGTGTTTTCGGGCGTCAAAGACATCCGGGCGGCCATGGAACAGGCCCAGCAAAACCTGGCTTTGGGCCACCACACCATCTTGTTTGTGGACGAGATCCACCGGTTCAACAAGTCCCAACAAGACGCCCTGTTGCCCTACGCCGAAAGCGGCTTGGTCACCCTGATCGGCGCCACCACCGAGAACCCGTCTTTTGAAGTGAACTCGGCCCTGTTGTCGCGTGCCCAGGTTTATGTGCTCAAGCCCCTCACCGACGGCGAGTTAAAGCGCCTGTTGGCCCGGGCGCAGGCCTTGGCCCTGGGCCACCTGCGGTTTGACGACCAGGCCCAAGACACCATCGTGGGTTATGCCGATGGCGATGCCCGGCGCTTTTTGAACCTGCTGGAGCAAACCAGCACCGCCGCCCGAGCGTCTGGCGTGACCACCATCACCTCAGACTTTTTGCAAAATGCCCTCAGCCTCAACGCCCGGCGTTTTGACAAAGGCGGCGACAACTTTTACGACCAGATTTCGGCGCTGCACAAGTCTGTTCGGGGCTCACACCCAGACGCCGCCCTGTACTGGCTCACCCGCATGCTCGACGGTGGTGCCGACGCCCGTTACCTGTCGCGGCGCATCGTGCGCATGGCGTGGGAAGACATTGGGCTGGCCGATCCCAGGGCCATGCAAATCGCCAACGACGCGGCCCTCACCTACGAGCGGCTGGGCAGCCCCGAAGGCGAGTTGGCCTTGGGCCAAGCGGTCATCTACCTGGCCATGGCCCCCAAAAGCAACGCGGGTTACATGGCCTACAACCAGGCCAAGGCCTTTGTCAAACAAGACAAAAGCCGCGAGGTGCCGGTGCACCTGCGCAACGCCCCCACCAAGCTCATGAAAGAGCTGGGTTATGGCCACGAATACCGCTACGCCCACGACGAACCCAATGCCTATGCGGCTGGTGAAACCTACTTGCCCGATGGCATGGCAGAACCTGGGTGGTACCAACCCGTCCCCCGGGGGCTGGAGGTCAAGCTGGGTGAAAAGCTCGCTTTTCTGAAAAACCTGGACGAGCAAGCCAACCGGGGTTAGACCCGCTTGGCGTGAATTTGTAACCGTTTGCCACAGGCCCCGAAAGGCGGCCATAATGAATCACTTTTTTCATTTTTGGCCATGAACGTCCCCGACGCTTCCCCCCAGCCGACCGATCCCACCGGTGCCTGGCCACCCCTGGGTTTGTTGCGGCGCCGGGTCGCCACCCTGGTCTGGGCCGGGGGCGCCACCTTGGTGGTGCTGGGCCTGTTCTGGACCGTGTTTTTTGGGCTCAGGGGAGCGTGGGCGGTGGCCGCCATCGAGTCTGGGCTGGTGGTTTTGGGCCTGGCGGTGATCGGGCTGGTCCGCCTGCAGCGGGTCCAGTGGGCGGGGTACCTGTTGCTGGGGGCATTGTGGGTGGTGTTGGTGGGTTTTTCCCTGTACCTGGACGTGCCCAAACCTGGTTTGCCCCGAACCAGCCACCTGTTTTTGTTGTCGGTGGCGGTGTGTGCCCACTACGTTTTGCGCGAAAACCGGCCCCTGGTTCGCACCGGCGTGATGGCCGCTTACCTTTTGGCTTTTTGGATGTTGGCCAGCACCGACTGGGGGGTGGCCTCCGCCTATGCCATAGACCCCAGTGTCCGCGAGTTGGGGGGCTGGTTCAACGCCGCCAGCGCCCTGGGGGTGTTGCTGATGGGGCTGTACCTCATGGAAAGCGATGGCCAGCTTCGCTCCCGCCTGGAACAGCGCATGCGCGGTGCGCTGGTGGCCGGCCGTTTTGAGTTGCACTACCAGCCCCAGGTGGATGCCCAAGGCCGTTTGCAAGGGGCCGAGGCGCTGTTGCGCTGGAACGATCCCTTGCGGGGTGTGGTCATGCCCAACCGGTTTATCGGCCTGGCCGAATCCACCGGGTTTATCCTGCCCCTGAGCCGCTGGGTGTTGCACGACGCCTGTTTGCAGCTGGCCCGCTGGCGCAACCTGCCGGGTGCCCAGAACCTCACCCTGTCGGTCAATATCAGCGTCCACATGTTGCAACAGCCCGATTTTGTGCGCCAGGTGCTGGCCGAGCTGGAGGCCACAGGCGCCCCCGCCAAGCGCCTCAAGCTGGAGGTCACCGAAAGCACCTTGGTTCAAGACGTGGACCAGGTGGCCGCCAAAATGCAGGCCCTGCACGACCTGGGGGTGGGTTTTTCGGTCGACGACTTTGGCACCGGTTATTCCTCGCTCAGTTATTTGCAGCGTTTGCCCCTGCACCAGCTCAAAATCGACCGCTCTTTTGTGCGCGACGGCCCCGAGAACCCGGGCGCCGCAGCCATCACCCGCACCCTGGTAGACCTGGGGCGCAGCCTGGGCATGGATGTCATCGCTGAGGGGGTTGAAACCATTCAACAGCGCGATTGCCTCCTGGCGCAGGGGTGCAGCCGTTTTCAGGGGTTTTTGTACAGCCGCCCGCTCGACATCCGCGCTTTTGAGGCCTTGTTGGACCAACCGTTGGGCCCGCAGGGCCCGCTCCCGGCCAGTATTCACGCCGCTAATGGGGCCGTTAAAAGAGGCGCGACAACCCTGGGAACCGGGGTGGGTGCGGGTTAACCCCGCCGTTTCGGGTAAGCCAGCATAGGCCAGCGGCGGCCCTTTGCATACAATCCGCACCCATCACAGACCCGCATCGCTCCAGAAGCACAACGTTCTGGGGCAGGTTGGCGGGTTTTTTGCTACGTAGCCCGTATGGGTCAAAAACCCGTCCGGACTTCAATTGGAGAAACACAATGGATACCTTGCTACAGCAGGTCATCAACGGCCTGGTGCTGGGCAGCATGTACGCCCTGGTCGCCCTGGGCTACACCATGGTTTACGGCATCATTGGTCTGATCAACTTCGCCCATGGCGATGTGCTCATGGTCGGTGCCCTGACCAGTTGGACCATCATCGCCCAAGCCCGCGACGCCATGCCCGGTATGCCGGGGTGGGCCTTGTTGATACTGGCCTTGCTCATCGCCATGCTGGTGGCGGCCACCCTCAACTACACCATCGAGAAGCTGGCCTACCGGCCCTTGCGCAACTCACCCCGCCTGGCCCCTTTGATCACCGCCATCGGTATGAGCATCCTGCTCCAGACGCTGGCCATGATCATCTGGAAGCCCAACCCCAAGTCCTACCCCACACTGCTGCCCAGCGAGCCGTTTGAAATCGGTGGGGCGGTCATATCGCCCACCCAGGTCACCATCTTGGCCACCACGGCCATTGTGTTGTCGCTGCTGATGTACGTGGTCAACAAAACCAGCTTGGGCCGCGCCATGCGGGCCACCGCCGAGAACCCCCGGGTGGCAGGCCTCATGGGCATACGCCCCGATGTGGTGATTTCCGCTACCTTCATCATTGGTGCCATGCTGGCGGCCATCGCGGGTGTGATGTGGGCGTCCAACTACGGCACCGTGCAGCACTCCATGGGCTTCATGCCCGGCCTGAAAGCCTTTGTGGCCGCCGTGTTTGGTGGCATCGGCAACTTGGCGGGTGCGGTGGTGGGCGGTATCGCCCTGGGCCTGATCGAATCGCTGGGTGCCGGTTACCTGGGCGCCCTGACCGGCGGCTTCCTGGGCAGCCAGTACGCCGACATTTTCGCCTTTGTGGTGCTGGCTTTTGTGTTGACCTTGCGGCCCTCGGGCTTGTTGGGTGAACGTGTGGCCGACCGCGCGTAAAGGGGATCACCATGCTGAACACCAAACAAGGCAAACTGATCGCTTTTTTGTTGGCCGCTGTGGCGCTGGTGGTGCTGCCTGTGGTTTTGCAGGGTTACGGCAACGCCTGGGTCCGCATCGTCGACATGGCCCTGCTGTACGTGCTGCTGGCCCTTGGCCTGAACATCGTGGTGGGCTACGCTGGCCTGCTCGATTTGGGTTACATCGCGTTTTTTGCGGTGGGTGCCTACTTCATGGGTTTGTTGGGTTCGCCCCACCTGGCCGAAGCCTTTGCCTGGGTCAAGGCCAGCTTCCCCAATGGCTTGCACTACAACATCTGGGTCGTCATGCTGGCGGCCGCGTTGGTGGCCGGCGTGGTGGGCATGGTGCTGGGTGCCCCCACCCTCAAGCTGCGGGGTGACTACCTGGCCATTGTGACCCTGGGTTTTGGCGAGATCATCCGCATCTTCATGCTCAACCTCGATCGGCCCATCAACATCACCAACGGCCCCAAAGGCCTGAGCCAGATCGACTCCATCACCATTTTTGGCATCAACCTGGGCAAACCCCTCACGGTGGGTGGGTTCACCTTCCAATCGGTCACCCTGTACTACTACCTGTTCCTGTTCATGGTGGTGTTGTCGGTGATCGTGTGTTACCGCCTGGAGCGCTCGCGCATAGGCCGCGCCTGGATGGCCATCCGCGAAGACGAAATCGCCGCCAAGGCCATGGGCCTCAACACCCGCAACCTCAAGCTGTTGGCGTTTGGCATGGGCGCCTCGTTTGGGGGTATGTCGGGTGTGATGTTCGCCTCTTTCCAGGGTTTTGTGTCACCCGAGTCGTTCTCGCTCATGGAGTCCACCATGGTGGTGGCCATGGTGGTGTTGGGTGGTTTGGGCCACATCCCAGGTGTGATTTTGGGTGGCGTGTTGTTTGCCGGTTT
>JBEBBB010000371.1:0-3227 GCA_041158605.1 Pseudomonadota bacterium | reverse complement strand
TACGCGGTTGCCGCTGGCGCCTGCGACATCGCCTTGGCGGTTGGGGTGGAGAAACTCAAGGACACCGGTTACGCTGGGCTGCCCATGGCCACGGTGGGCACGTACATACCCCAGTGGTACCCAGGGGCTGTGGTCCCCGCCAACTTCGCCCAATTGGCCACGGCTTACAGGCACCGGCACGGGATCGATCTGGGGCTGCTGAAGCAGGCGTTGGCCCATGTGTCGGTGAAAAGCCACGCCAATGGGGCCAAGAACCCCAAGGCGCACCTGCGCAAGACCATCACCCCCGAGCAGTGTTTGCGCGCGCCCATGATTGCAGATCCTTTGGGCCTGTTCGACTGCTGCGGGGTTTCCGATGGGGCCGCCGCCGCCATCTTGACGACGCCCACCATCGCCCGAGGCTTGGGCAAAAACGGTTTGGTGGCGTTCAAGGCCTTGCAGGTGGTCGCTTCCAACGGTTGGGAGATGCAAGCCAACGCGTGGGATGGCAGCTATGTGCACACCACCCGCGTGGCTGCGCAATGCGCTTACGCCGAAGCGGGGATCGACAACCCCCGCCAGGCCCTGAGTTTGACCGAGGTGCACGATTGTTTTTCGATCACCGAACTGGTCACGATGGAGGACCTGGGGTTGTCGGACCCCGGTGGTGCCGTGCGCGATGTGCTGGAGGGGCGTTACGACGCCGATGGGGCCCTGCCTTGCCAAGTGGACGGGGGGCTCAAATGTTTTGGACACCCCATTGGGGCCAGCGGCATCCGCATGCTGTACGAAGTCTATTTGCAGCTCCTGGGTCGCGCTGGACCCAGGCAATTGGCGGCGCCGCACACCGGTTTGGTCCACAACCTGGGCGGCCAACCGGCGCAAAACGTGTGCGCTGTGTCGATTGTGGGGCACCTGTGAGCGGGGGCACGGGCATGGCCAACGGTGAACACGGCGCTTTGGTGGTCGTGGGGGCGGGGCAGGCCGGTTGTGAGGTGGCCCTGCAGGCGCGGCAACAGGGTTGGGTGGGGCCGGTGGTGGTGCTGGGCGATGAGGGCGAATTGCCCTACCAGCGCCCCCCGTTGTCCAAGGCCTTTTTGTTGAAGCCGCTGGACAGTGGTGCTTTGGCGTTGCGGCCGCCCGAGGTGTTTGCGGCGGCCGGGGTCACGCTTCGGCGCTCCGACCCCGTCGTGGCCATCGACCGGGCTGCGCGCCAGGTGGCGCTGGCCAGTGGCGAACGGGTCGGGTACCGCAAATTGGTGCTGTGCACCGGTGGCGAGGCCCGCACCTGGTCGTGTCCAGGTTTGAACCCCGAGCAGCCACCCTGCAACCTGTTGTACCTCCGCACCCAGGCCGATGCCTTGGCGTTGCGGGCGGCCTTGGTGCCGGGTGCCCGGGTGGTGGTGGTGGGTGGGGGTTATGTGGGCCTGGAGGTGGCCGCTTCCGCCAGGCAATTGGGGGCCGAGGTCACGGTCCTTGAAACGCAACCCCGTTTGCTGGCACGCGTTGCCGGTGCACCTTTGTCGGCGTTTGTGGCCCAGGTGCACCAACAACAGGGTGTGGCGGTGTGCACCGGTGTCACCGTGCGGTCGGCGGTTTGTGCGGGGGACCGCATCCAGGCGTTGGAAAGCACCGATGGCCGGGTGTGGCCCGCGGATGTGGTGGTCGCGGGCGTGGGCATGGTGCCGCGTGTGGCCTTGGCGCAGTCTGCCGGGCTGGCCGGCCCCGAGGGCGTGCCCGTTGACGCCCAGGGCTGCACCGCCGACCCGGACGTGTTGGCCGCGGGTGATTGCACCTGGCAGCAGGTGGCGGGCCTGCCCCAGCGTGTTCGCATCGAGTCGGTGCCCAACGCGCTGGACCAAGCGCGCACGGTGGCCGCCACCTTGTTGGGTGGCAGCAAGCCGGGCGTGTTTGTGCCCTGGTTTTGGTCGGACCAATACCATTTGAAGTTGCAGCTGGCGGGCCTGTCCCATGGCCACGACCGCACCGTTCTTCGTGGGGACCCCGACAGCCAGCAGTTCGCCTTGTTTTACCTGCAGGGCGACCGGTTGCTCGCCGTGGACGCGGTCAACCGCCCCGCCGATTTCGCCCTGGTTCGCAAGGCCCTTGGGCAACCAGCACCTGGTCCCGTGGATGCGGTGTTGCTGGCCGACACGGGCGTCCCATTGAAGCAGGTGTTGGGGTTGTGATGCGCGTTTACCCTAGTGGTTTGGGTGCCCATTTTCAAACCCCTTCTGCCTATAATTTAGTCCGACTGGACGGACAATGTTTTGAAGCAAAATCCGCTGTCCAGCGGGATACCCACAGAGGTGACAGATGAAAACCTTGTTTGTGCGCGACATGGTCTCGCGCTGTGCGCGCAACTACCCCAACAAGCCGGCCTACGTGTGTGGCGACCGCAAGGCCACCTGGTTGGACATGCACACCCGTTCGGACCGCTTTGCCAAGGTGTTGCAAGACCTCGGTTGTGGCAAAGGCGATACCGTCTCCGTGCTCAGCCAGGAGACCATCGAGGTGTACGAGCACCTGTTCGCCTGCGCCAAAGTGGGGGCCACCAGGGTCGGTGTGAACGCCTTGTACGCGTGGCCTGAAATGCACCATGTGCTCAAAGACAGTGGCACCAAGGTGCTGCTCGTTGACGCCCGCTGCCAAGCCTTGATCGACGCCCACCGGGCCGACATCGACGTGCTGGGCATACGGCTGATCGGTTTCAACGGCAGCCATGGTTACCCGTTGGATTACGAAACGTTGCTGGCCCAGGTCCGGGGTGAGGCCACATGGCCCGCACTCGACGACCAGGACCTGCTGTTGGTGAGTTACACCTCAGGCACCACAGGTTACCCCAAGGGGGTGATGATCACCCAGGTGGGGGTGTCCAACGTGATCCTCCACTGCCTCGCTTCGTTTGGTTTCAGCCCTGACGACACCTGGTACATGCCCGCCGCATCAGCATGGGCGGTGGTCATCATGAACCTGTTCGGGCTGGGCAATGGCATGACCACGGTGGTGCCCGATGGCGTGTTCCAGATCCGGGCCTACCTCAAAGACGTGGAGCGCTTCAAAGTCACCACCAGCCTGATGGTGCCGACCATGATCCAGGGGGTGTTGGTGGAAATCGAAAACGACCGGTACGACCTCTCTTCCATGCGGTGCTTGATGTACGGCTCGTCGCCCGCCACGCCCAAGTTGATACGTGAAACCCGTGAAAAACTGGGTGTGGCCATGATGCAAACCTATGGGCAAACCGA
>JBEBBB010000370.1:0-6520 GCA_041158605.1 Pseudomonadota bacterium | reverse complement strand
GTCATCTTGTTCTGACGGCCCATGGCCAAAATCTGCGTGAAGCCCACGTAGAAGAACAGACCTTCCATCAGGCAGGCGAACACGATCAAACTCTTGAGCAGGGTTTGATCGGCTTCGGGCGTGCCGGTTTTGAAGGCCGGGTCCATGATCGCTTCGATGAAGGGGATCAGGAACTGGTCTTTGTCGCGGATGGCCTGGACCTCGTTGTAGGCGTTGAAGATCTCGCCTTCGTCGAGGCCCAGCGACTCCACGATGTATTGGTAGGCGTGGGTGTGGATGGCCTCTTCAAAGGCCTGGCGCAGCAGGAACTGGCGGCACTCGGGGGCTGTGATGTGCCGGTAGGTGCCCAACACAATGTTGTTGGCGGCTAGCGAGTCGGCGGTGACGAAGAAGCCGAGGTTGCGCTTGATGATGCGGCGCTCGTCTTCGGTCAGGCCGTTGGGGTCTTTCCAGAGCGCGATGTCGCGGCTCATGTTGACCTCTTGGGGCATCCAGTGGTTGGCGCAAGTGGCCAGGTATTTTTCCCAAGCCCACTTGTACTTGAAAGGCACCAACTGGTTGACGTCGGTCTGGCCGTTGATGATGCGCTTGTCGGCCGCGTTGACGCGGTGGGTGGATGCGGCACCGGTGGGTGCGGCCGGTGCCGGGGTGGCAGCGGAAACGAATGCAGAAGGGCTGGAGGGAGCCTGAGGCACCGTGCGCACGGGGGGCACGGGTTGGAGTGAGGGTGTGCTTTGGTCTTCCCAGGTCAACATACAAATGTCCAGTGGAATGAATTATCGAAGTGCGCGCAGGAAATGCAAGCGTTGTTGATGCAAGTCACACACTTGTGTTGTGTGCTTGCATCGAAACGCTGTTGTGGCCTTATTGGCAAGCCTCGCAACCGGGGTCGTCGATGGCGCAGAACTTGATGTCGGTGGCCGGCACCTCGGCTGCTGCGGCGCTGATTGCCGAAGCTTGTGGCGCGGTTTGGGTGTCGGCGCTGACCGCGTTCAGGCGGCCCGATTGGACCGTGGATTTTTCAGCGTGTGTGGCACTGATGGTGCGCAGGTAGTAGGTGGTTTTGAGGCCACGGACCCACGCGAGTTTGTAAGTGTCGTCGAGTTTTTTGCCCGATGCGCCGGCCATGTAGATGTTCAGGCTTTGGGCCTGGTCTATCCACTTCTGGCGGCGCGCGGCGGCCTCAACCAACCACTGTGTGTCGACTTCAAAGGCGGTGGCGTACAGGGCTTTGATGTCTTGGGGCACGCGATCGATAGGGCGCAGCGAGCCGTCAAAGTGTTTGAGGTCCATGATCATGACCTCGTCCCACAAGCCCAGTCGCTTCAGATCTTTGACCAAGTAGCTGTTGATGACAGTGAACTCACCGGACAAGTTGGACTTGACCGAGAGGTTGCCGAAGCAAGGTTCGATGGAGGCGTCCACACCAATGATGTTGGAAATGGTGGCCGTGGGCGCGATGGCCACGCAGTTGGAGTTGCGCATGCCGTCGCGGGCGATTTTGGCGCGCAGGGCGTCCCAGTCCAGGGTGGTGGAGCGGTCGGCTTCAACGTAACCACCGCGGTGTTGGGCCAGCAGGTCCAGGGAGTCGAGGGGCAAGATGCCTTGGTCCCACAACGAGCCTTTGTAGGTGGCGTAACGGCCCCGCTCGGCGGCCAGTTCGGTGGAGGCCCAGTAGGCGTAGTAACACACCGCTTCCATGGAGCGGTCGGCAAATTCCACCGCGGCTTGTGACGCGTAAGGGGTGCGCAACATGTACAGCGCGTCTTGGAAACCCATGATGCCCATGCCCACCGGGCGGTGGCGCATGTTGGAGTCGCGGGCCTTTTTAACGGCGTAGTAGTTGATGTCGATCACGTTGTCGAGCATGCGCATGGCGATGCGCACGGTGCGCTGCAGCTTCTCGTGGTCGATGTCACCGTCTTTGAGGTGTTGTGCCAGGTTGATGGAGCCCAGGTTGCACACCGCGGTTTCGGTATCGCTGGTGTTCAGGGTGATTTCGGTGCACAGGTTGGACGAGTGCACCACGCCCACGTGTTGTTGCGGGCTGCGGATGTTGCAGGGGTCTTTGAAGGTGATCCAGGGGTGGCCGGTTTCAAACAGCATCGACAGCATCTTGCGCCACAGGTCGGTGGCGGGGACGCGTTTGTAGGGTTTGATCTCGCCGCGCAGGGCCTTTTCTTCGTAGGCCACGTAGGCCTTTTCGAAGGCGGTGCCGAACAGGTCGTGCAGGTCGGGCACGCTGTTGGGTGAGAACAGGGTCCACTCGCCTTTTTCCATGACCCGTTTCATGAACAGGTCGGGGATCCAGTTGGCGGTGTTCATGTCGTGGGTGCGGCGGCGGTCATCGCCGGTGTTTTTGCGCAGCTCCAGGAACTCTTCGATATCGAGGTGCCAGCTTTCCAGGTAGGTGCAAACCGCGCCTTTGCGCTTGCCACCCTGGTTGACCGCCACGGCGGTGTCGTTGACCACTTTCAGGAAGGGCACCACACCTTGTGATTCGCCGTTGGTGCCTTTGATGTGCGAGCCCAGGGCGCGCACTCGGGTCCAGTCGTTGCCCAGGCCGCCAGCGAACTTAGACAACAGGGCGTTTTCTTTGATGGATTCGTAGATGCCGTCGAGGTCATCAGGGACGGTGGTCAGGTAGCAGCTGGACAGTTGCGAGCGCAGGGTACCGCTGTTGAACAGCGTGGGGGTGCTGCTCATGAAGTCGAACGACGACAGGATTTCGTAGAACTCGATGGCACGCGCTTCGCGGTCGATCTCGTTCAGGGCCAGGCCCATGGCCACGCGCATGAAAAACGCCTGAGGCAGTTCGATGCGGGTTTTGCGCACGTGCAGGAAGTAGCGGTCGTACAGGGTTTGCAGGCCCAGGTAGTCGAACTGCAGGTCGCGTTCGGCTTTGAGGGCCGCGCCCAACTTGCGCAGGTCGTACTGCAGGAGTTTGTCGTCCAGCAGGTCGGCTTCAACGCCTTTTTTGATGAACCCGGGGAAGTAGTCGGCGTAGCGGGTGGCCATGTCGGCCTGGGTGACCTCTTCACCCAGCACCTCTTTTAAGATGGTGTGCAACAACAGGCGCGATGTGGCGTAGGTGTAATCGGGGTCGATCTCGATCTTGGTGCGGGCGGCCAAGATGGCGGCTTTATACACCTCTTCGATGGGCACACCGTCGTAGAGGTTGCGCAGCGTCTCAGCGACGATGGGCTCGGGTTTGACATCAGCCCCCAGGCCTGCGCAGGCGGTGGTGATGAGTTGCTGCAGGCGGTTGAGGTCTAGGGCCACCTTCTGGCCGCCATCCACCACGTGCAGGGTGGGGTGTTGGGGTTCAGCGGCTTTGCTGCTTTGTGCGGCACGCTCTTGGGTGCGGCGCTCGCGGTACAACACATAAGCGCGGGCGACCTCGTGGTGGCTGCTGCGCATCAGGCCCAATTCGACCTGGTCTTGCACGTCTTCGATGTGGAAGGTGCCGCCGCCCGGGCGCGAACGCATGAGTGCCCGCACCACCGCTTGGGTGAGGCCATCGACCGTTTCACGCACGCTGGCCGAAGCCGCGCCTTGGGTACCATGGACGGCTAAAAAAGCCTTCATGAGCGCCACGGCGATTTTGTTGGGCTCAAAGTGCACCACAGCGCCGTTGCGGCGGATGATTTGGTAATGGGTGAGGGCGTTGCCCAGTGTAGGGCGGGCCGCATCTGGGGTGTGGTCGGTGTAGACGGCTGTGGGGGTGGGGGCGACGGTGGTGTGCTGCATGTTGCCTCGTTGTGTGGGTGTCAGGGTCTGGCCCCGCTTGCCATCAGCGGGGCTGTTGTGTGCACAGGCATGCCTGTGCAGGTCAAAGAGCGAAACACTACAGGTGGTGTTTGGTGTGGCTTCAAACCACTAGATGTAGTGTATCGGCCGGAAGGCCGTTTGCGCGCGTTGTTGCAAAAAAAACGTCTCAGGGCTTGCCCTGAGGTGGGAAGCAGGCGGCGTGCCAGCCCAGGCCTTGTGACAGCCGGTTCCAGTCAAAACCGGCGCCTGGGTCGCCTTTGCGGCCGGGTGCGATGTGCTCGTGCCCTGCCAAGTGGCCTATGGGGTAGTGGCGGCCAATGGCCTGGCACAAAGGCAGCAGGCTTTGGTACTGCGCGGCCTCAAAAGAGCCGCCTTCCAAGCCCTCGAGCTCGATGCCTATCGAGTCGTTGTTGCAGTTGTCTCGGCCGCGCCACACCGAGCGGCCTGCGTGCCAGGCGCGCCGGTCGCAGCTGACAAACTGGACCACCTCGCCGCTGCGGCGGATCACAAAATGGGCCGAGACCTCCAGGCCCCGGATCTGCTGAAAATAGGGGTGGGCGTCCCAGTCGAGGGTGTTGGTAAAAAGCGCATCGATATGCCGCCCCCCAAACACCCCGGGGGGCAAGCTGATGGAGTGGATCACCAGCAGGTCGATCTGGGCGTTCGACGGGCGGGCGCCTTGGTTGGGGGATGGGGTGTGGGCCACCGAACCCAACCAGCCTTGTTGCCAGGGGCTGGCGGCGGTGCTCATCCTTCGGCCAGCTTCTGGTGGTTGGGGCTGCAATAGGGGCCCAACGCGCCCTGAACAGCCTCGTTGTGGGGGAGGTGCAGGCCACAGTGTCGGCAGGTGACCATGGGGCTGGGCCCTGTGTTGGTGGGTGGGGCGGGCGGGCGGGGAGCTTGTGCACGTTCAGACCGCTCGGCGTCACGGTTGTGTCGCCACCACCAAAAGCCCACCACCAACACCACCAGCACCAAGAGGTATTTCATACGCGCTGCAACACCACTTCAAGCACAAAGCGGGAGCCCACATAACCCAGCAGGAGCAGGACCGCAGCGCTGTAGACGGTGCGTATGGCACGCCGGCCACGCCAACCCCAGCGCCAGCGCCCCCACAACAACAACCCCAAGGTGGCCCAGGACAGGGCGGTGAAAACGGATTTGTGGGTCCAGGCACCATGGCCCAACGAGCCTGCAAACCACCAGCCCGCCAGCAAGGTGGCCGACAGCAGGACAAAACCCGCCCCCACAAACCGGAAGGTGAGCCGCTCAAGGGCCAGCAATGGCAGGGGCGCATCACCGGGTTTGGCTTGGCGCATGGCGGTCTCGGCGCGTTGCATCAGCCAGGCGTGCACCACCGCTGCTGCCAGCATGCCATAAGAGGCTATGCCCAGGGCCCAATGCAGTGGCATCCAGTTGGAGGTGATGTTGTCGTAGGTGGCCCCAGGAAACCACAAGGCCAACAAGACGGCCAAGGTGCCGAGGGCAGACAGCGTCCAGCGGGCTTTGAGTTGGGGGTACAAGCGGCTTTCGACGGCATAAATGGTGAACACCAGCCAAGCGGTGACCGACAAAGCTGGCCCAAACCCAAACCGCGGGGGTGTTTGTGTGCTGGCCAGCCCCAAGGCCAAGCTGTGCAACACCCACACAGCCACCAAACTGGCGCTGGTGGCCGCTCGCCCCAGGCGCTGCGGCAACACGGACAACAGGGCGTAACCCAGCGCTGCCGCCAGCGAGGGGGCAGCGAACCAGGTGCTGGCGGCTAAAATCATCCCCACAGTTTAACGACCTTGGCGGGCGTTTTCCCGCCGCCACCCACCTGGGCGCCACATGTGTGGTGTGCCCAGGGTCACAGAGCGCAACATGGCATCAGCCCTTACCGACAAACTCTCACGCCTGGTCAAAGAGGTCCGGGGCCAGGCCCGTATCACCGAAGGCAATGTGGCGGATATGTTGCGCGAGGTCCGGATGGCTTTGCTAGAAGCCGACGTGGCTTTGCCCGTGGTGCGCGACTTTATCGCCCGGGTCAAAGAGCGCGCCATGGGCCAAGAGGTGGTGGGCTCTTTAACGCCAGGCCAGGCCTTGGTGGGCATCATCAACCGGGAGCTGGCGGCCACCATGGGCCAAGGGGTCAGCGACTTGAACCTGGCCGCACAACCACCGGCCGTGGTGTTGATGGCGGGTTTGCAGGGCGCCGGCAAAACCACCACCACGGCCAAGTTGGCCAAGTGGTTGATCGAAAAGCGCAAGAAAAAAGTGCTAACCGTGTCGGGTGACGTGTACCGCCCCGCCGCCATTGAACAGCTCAAGACCGTGACCGCACAGGCCGGCGCCGAGTGGTTCCCCAGCACGCCCGATCAGCGCCCGGCGGACATCGCCCGGGCGGCCCTGGACCACGCCCGCCGGCACTACTTTGATGTGTTGTTGGTGGACACGGCGGGTCGCTTGGCCATCGATGAAGCCTTGATGGCCGAAATCCGCCAGTTGCACGCCGAGCTCAACCCCGTAGAGACCTTGTTTGTGGTAGACGCCATGCAGGGCCAGGATGCCGTGAACACGGCCAAAGCCTTCAACGAGGCCTTGCCCTTGACCGGTATTGTGCTCACCAAAATGGACGGTGACTCCCGGGGCGGGGCGGCGTTGTCGGTGCGATCGGTCACCGGGGCCCCCATCAAGTTTGCTGGTGTCAGCGAAAAAATCGATGGGCTGGAGTTGTTTGATGCCGAACGCCACGCGGGGCGTGTGTTGG
>JBEBBB010000369.1:0-5546 GCA_041158605.1 Pseudomonadota bacterium | reverse complement strand
ATCGGCTTCGGCGGTGCTCAGCACCATGGGGGGCACCATGCGCACCACCGTGTCCGCGGTGACGCTCAGCAACAGGCCGGCGTCGGCGCAGCGGTTGACCAATACGCCACACGGGCGGTCCAGCTCGACACCCAGCATCAGGCCCTTGCCACGGATTTCTTTGACGCCTTGGACCCCCATGAGTTGGGTGACCAAGGCGGTGTGCAGGTGCAGGCCGACTTTGGCCGCGTTGTCGAGCAGACCGTCTTCTTCCATGATGCGTATGGTTTCCACCCCCGCTCGCATGGCCAGCGGGTTGCCGCCGAAGGTGGTGCCGTGGTTGCCCGGCTGGAACACGTTGGCGGCTTTGGGGCCTGCCACCACCGCACCAATGGGTACCCCAGAGCCCAGGCCTTTGGCCAGGGGCATCACGTCGGGCAAGATACCGGCCCATTGGTGGGCAAACCACTTGCCGGTGCGGCCCATGCCACATTGCACCTCGTCGATCATCAGCAACCAGTCGTTGGTGTCGCACAGGGCGCGGACCTGTTGCATATAGCCCGCGTCCATGGGGTTGACGCCGCCTTCGCCCTGGATGGCTTCAAAAAACACCGCGACCACGTTGGGGTTGTTCGCTGTGGCCAGGCGCAGGGCCTCGATGTCGTTCAAGGGCACGCGGATGAAACCCTCCACCAAGGGGCCAAACCCGGCCTGGACCTTGGGGTTGCCTGTGGCGCTCAGGGTGGCAATGGATCGGCCGTGGAAGGCCTTCTCGTAGACCACGATCTGCGGGTTGGTGATGCCCTTGTCGTGGCCGTACTTGCGCGCCAGTTTCAGGGCGGCCTCGTTGGCCTCCAGGCCGCTGGAGCAGAAAAACACCTTGCTCAAACCAGAGCGTTCCACCAGCATCTGCGCCAGCACCTCGGCGTTGGGGGTGTGGTAGTAGTTGCTGCAGTGGATGAGTTTGGCCACCTGGTCTTGCAGGGCGGGCACCAGCTTGGGGTGGCCGTGGCCCAGGGTGTTCACCGCGATGCCACCCAAAGCGTCCAGATAAGACTTGCCGTTCGTGTCCCATACCCGGCAACCTTTGCCGTGGGACAGCGCGATCGGCAGGCGGCCGTACGTGGTCATGACATGGGGTTCAACCGGGGGCGTGACGTGGGACATGGACGGTTCCTGGAACAGGCCTGGGGGCCGCTAACGGGGTTCAGAAATGGAGAGGCCCAACGCAAGTCGGGCCGTTGAATGCGCATTTTAGGCCCAGACCTTGCATGTGTTGTGACAGGCCAGCAGAGGAGCCAATGGAGTCGGTTCAGGCTGGTTTGAGTCTTATATAAGATAGAATAGTGACTGTGCCGCCAACGACGGGCGATCCCCGCTGGTGCACGCGTTACAAGTTTCACAGGGCCTCTACCCGATGGTCTCATCCGCCGCCAAAGAAGTCTTTATCCAGGGCATCACCAGCCAAGGCCGTACCTTTCGCCCCAGCGATTGGGCCGAGCGGCTGGCCGGTGTCATGAGCCCCTTCCGGCCGGGTGGGGCTGTGCCCGGACATCACCTGACCTATTCCCCTTGGTGTGTGCCCAACGTGATCAACGGCATCAAGTGTGTGGTGGTCCATGCCGACCTGCGCGAGCACGATGTCATGGCCTGGGACTTCGTCATGAATTTCGCCCGCGACAATGATTTGCAGGTCACCGAGGCCTGTTTGTTGCCCGACGTTCCACCTTCCCGGTGAGAGGCGACTCCATGCCCTGGCGGTGGTTCATCTGGATCGGCTTGTGGTGGGGTTTTTGGGGCTCAGGGTCCGTTGGGGCCCAAGTTGTTCGCCATGAGGTGTTGGCCGCTGGGTTGGAGCACCCTTGGGCCGTGGTGCCTTTGGGGGCCGAAGGCTGGTTGGTCACCGAGCGACCGGGTCGTTTGAAGCGCATTCCCCTTGGTGGCGCCCAGCCGGTACAGGTGGCAGGTGTGCCGGCGGTAGATGCGGTGGGGCAGGGTGGTTTGTTGGACGCCATCGCCGACAGTGGATTTGCCCACAACCGCACCTTGTACCTCTGTTATGCCGAAGCCGGTCCTGCGGGTGCAGGCAACACCACGGCCTTGGCTACCGCCCGCTTGTCCGAGGATGGCAGCCGGCTGGAAGGTTGGCGGGTGTTGTTCCGCCAGCAACCCCGGGTGGTCAGCCGCCTGCACTTTGGGTGCCGTTTGGTGGAGTCCCCCGATGGCCATTTGTTTTTGACCCTGGGTGACCGTTACCACCGCATGAGCGATGCGCAGCGCCTGGACAACCACCTGGGCAAGGTGGTGCGTTTGCGCAAAGACGGTACCGTGCCAGCTGACAACCCCTTTGTGCGCCGTGTGGGTGCCCTGCCTGAAATCTGGAGCTGGGGGCACCGCAACCTGCAGGGCGCCACCTGGGGCCCCGATGGCCGTTTGTGGGTGCACGAACACGGCCCCCAAGGGGGTGATGAAATCAACCGCCCCCATCCCGGTGACAACCACGGCTGGCCCGTGGTGACGTGGGGTGAAAACTACGGTGGGGGCCGCATTGGGGACGGGTTGCGCTCTGCCCCCGGCATGGTAGACCCCCTTCACCAATGGACCCCCTCGGTGGCACCTTCGGGCATGGCGTTTGTGACCAGCGATCGTTATGGCCCTGCCTGGCAGGGCAACCTGTTGGTGGGTTCACTGAAGTTCCGCCACCTCATCCGCCTGGAGTTGTTGGGGGGGCGGGTCGTCAAAGAACACCGTTTGTTGGAAAACCTGGGCGAGCGCATCCGCGATGTGCGCCAGGGGGCTGATGGTTGGTTGTATGTGGTGACCGACAGCCCCCAGGGGCAGTTGATCCGTTTGCGCGGGGCCGATCTGCCCGTCAAATGACCTGGCGCATGCTGCGGGCTGTGTCTTGCAGCACGGGCAACAACCGCGCCACCGCGTCGGCACTGCTTTCGTGGTTCATGGGCATGGTCACGCTCAAGGAAGCCAACACGTCGCCGTGCCGGTCGTACAAGGGCACGGCAATGCCCCGGTAGTTCATTTCAAGCTGTTGTTCTGACAAGGCCCAACCCTGGCGGCGTATGGTGCCCATTTGTTGGGCCAGCGCGTCTTTGTCTGCCAGGGTGTACGAGGTGTAGGCTTTCAGATCGTGCCGATCCAACCACGCGCTGGTGGCCGCTTCGCCCTGGAGCGCCAGCATGAGCAAACCCCCGGCCGTGACCTGTGCCACCACCCGGGAGCCCAGCATGTACCCGGTGTTCATGTGCCGGTGCACCCCACTGCGGGCGATGTAGACCACGTCGTCTCCGTCCAGCACGCCCACATACGCCACCTCGCCGGTGCCGGTGGTGATGCGCTGCAAATAGGGTTGCACGATCCGAGGCAAACGCGCCGACTCCAAATACGAGTGACCCAACCGCAGCACGCGTGGTGTGAGCCAAAACAACTTGCCATCGGTGCCCACGTAACCGAGGTGGTTCAGCGTCAGCAAGTAACGGCGGGCGGCGGTGCGGGTCAGTCCACAACGCAAACCGGCTTGGCTGGCGGTGAGCCGGGTGTTTTCCGCGTCAAAAACCTCGATGATGGACAGGCCTTTTTCCAGGCCGGCAATCCAGTCGCGGCGCAACAGGCCGCTGGGCTCGGTTATGGTCATGGAGCAAATTCAGGGTTAACCCTGATCTTGTGCGTTTTTCATGCGATGGTGATCGATAGTTGAACTGCTGTCAAGGTCTTGTGCGCCCACAGCCGCGCTGTGGGGCGCTACAGTGTGGGTTCGATACAGGAGTGGTGCATGAGTGATTTTTTGTTGAAACCCACCAGCGGGCGCGAGCCCCTGCAGGCCTCTTTCAGTGACGCTGCGAACCCGGTCGGGTTGGATGGCATCGAGTTCATTGAGTACGCCACATCCAAGCCGCAAGCCCTGGGCCAGGTGCTGGAGATGATGGGTTTCAGGCCCGTGGCCCGCCACCGCTCGCGCGAGGTGTTGCTCTACCGCCAAGGTGACCTCAACATCGTGGTCAATGCCCACCCCCTCGACACCGAGGGCGCGGTGCACGCGTCTGAAACACCCACCATCTCGGCGGTTGCGTTGCGGGTGCGTGACGCCCGGGCCGCCTACCAGTTTGTGCTCGAACGGGGCGCATGGGCGGTGCCCACACACGCCGAGGTGATGGAGCTCAACATACCCGCCATCCACGGTGCGGGTGGCAGCCGTGTGTATTTTGTAGACCGGTACAAAGAATTTTCGATCTACGATGTGGACTTTGTGCCCATCCCTGCCGTGGACCAAAAGCCTGCGGCCACTGCGGGCATCCACTTTTTTGGCATCGTGCAGTACATCGGTCCTGAGCGCAGTTACGACTGGATCGAGTTTTACACCGAGTTGTTTGGCACCCAACTCATACCCGATGACCGCCGTTTTGGCATCATGCCCAAAGGCAAGTTGTTGCGCACGCCCGCCCTCAAAGCCGACAACACCTTCATGTTGCAGCTGATCGAGCCCGAGGTGAACGTGGTAGACGCGGATGAGCGCCTCCAGCGCATAGGGCTGGGTGTGCCGGATGTGCTGGCTGCCGTTAAGGCCCTGCGTGAGTTGGGGGTGGAGTTTGTCGAGACCGCAGCCGCCCACACGGAACAGCGGGGTGCGATCACCAAAACCTACCTGGGATCGGTGGTGTTTGAGCTGGTCCACAGCGAAAAGGCCTGAAACCATGGCACACAACGGCGCGAACCCGCAGGCCATCACGGCTTTTGGCATGGACACCATCACGCTGGCTGGGCCTTTGGAGGCCAAATTGGCTGCCATGGCCGAGGCTGGCTTTACCCAAGTGATGCTCAAAGCCAACGACCTGGTGGGCCACCCGGGCGGGCTCAAGGCGGCGGTGCAGGCTGTGCGCAGCAGCGGCTTGCGGGGCACGGGTTTCCAAGTGTTGCGGGATTTTGAGGGGCTGTCTGGCCATTTGCACCACTACAAGGTGGACATCGCCAAATCGATGTTGGACATGTGCGCCGCGCTGGGTTGCAAGGTGTTGTTGGCGTGCTCGTCCACGTCGGTACATGCGTCACAAGACCTGGACCACATCGCCCGCGACCTGCGCAAATTGGCTATGCTGGCCATACCCTACGGCATCAAAATCGCTTACGAGGGCTTGTCGTGGGGGCGCACGGTGAACGAATTCACCACCGCCTGGGACGTGGTCTGCCGGGCCGATTGTCCCAACCTGGGTTTGGGTATCGACTCGTTTCACATTTTTGCCGCCAAAACGGCACTCGACGAGATCGACTACCTGGACCCCAGCAAAATTTTCCTGGTGCAATTGGCCGATTTTATGTGGCAGGAAACCCGCACGTTTGAAGAACGGATGACCACCGCCCGCACCTTCCGGGTGTTCCCGGGCGAGGGTGTGCACAGTGAGCAGCTGGTGGATCTGGTGTTGCGGCTGGACAAGCTGGGTTACCGGGGCGACTACAGCTTTGAGGTGTTCAACGACGACTACCAGCAGATGCCTTTGCCCATGGTGGCGGCGCGTGCGCGCAAATCCGCCTTGTGGTTGGCAGAGGATGTGTTGCGT
>JBEBBB010000368.1:0-5207 GCA_041158605.1 Pseudomonadota bacterium | reverse complement strand
GTTCAGCGTCATCAACCAAATCTCGCTGCGGGTCCCTGACCTGGCCACCCTGCGGGCTGTGCGTGACCGGGTACAGGCCGACCCTGACGTCACCGAGTTGTTGTGTGCCACCCACGGCAATGCGGTCTCGATTTATTTCCGCGACCCTGAGGGCAACCGGCTGGAGGTGTTTCTCGACATGCCGTGGTACTGCGAGCAACCGCTGCGCGAGCCCATCAACCTGGACCAAGCGGATGACGCCGTGATGGCCCAAGCCGAAGCCCTGGCACGCAGCAGGCCACGCTTCCAAAGCCGAGACCAGTGGATGGCGGGCATGTCCCGCTTGATGGGGTACACCCCATGAACCTGTACGACCTCGTCATCATCGGCTACGGCCCCGCAGGCGCCACCCTGGCCAACCTGGTGGGCCAGTACGGCCTGCGCGCTTTGGTGCTGGAAAAGGACGCTGAGATCTACCCCTTGCCCAGGGCCATCCATTTTGATGGCGAGGTGATGCGGGTGTTCGAAACCATGGGCTTGCGGGCCGCTGTGGAAACCATCTCGCGGCCCGGCCTCAAGGGCATGTATTTCAACAACGCCGCTGGAGAAACCCTGCTGATACGGGCTGGCACCCAAGCACGGGGCCCCCACGGTTGCGCCAACAACCACTACTTCCACCAACCCGAGCTCGAACAGTTGTTGCGCCAAGGTGTGCAGCGGTGGGGCACGGTGGACGTGCGCACCGCCCATGAGGTCACCCACATCCAAAACAACGGCGACGCGGGGGCCACCCTCACCGTTGAAAACCTGAACGGTGGCGACACCTACAAGGTACAAACCCGCTACGTGGTGGGCTGCGACGGTGCCCGCTCGCTGGTGCGCAAAACCATGGGCAGCCCCCTGACAGACCTGGGCTTGCACCAACCCTGGCTGGTGTTTGATGTGCGGCTCAAAACCGATGTGCCCCACCTTCCCGATCACACCGTTCAAATTTGTGACCCAGAACGGCCCATGACGTATTGCAATGTCACGGGTAACCGGCGCCGCTGGGAAATCATGGTGATGCCTGGTGACGACCCGAACCAACTGGTAGAGCCCCAGACCCTGTGGCGCCTCGTATCGCGGTGGGTGACCCCCGAACAAGCAGACATCGAACGGGCTGTGATCTACACCTTCCATTCGGTGATCGCGCAGGGCTGGCGACAAGGCCCCCTGTTGTTGGCCGGTGATGCCGCCCACCAAACGCCGCCGTTCCTGGGCCAAGGCATGTGCGCGGCCATCCGGGATGTGGCCAACCTGGCGTGGAAACTGGAAGCGGTCTGCCGAGGGCGTGCCGATGACAACCTTCTAGACACCTACGAGACCGAGCGGGCACCCCACGTCCACGCGTTTATCGACATGGCCGTCAAACTGGGGGCCATCATCCAGACCACCGACCCCGTTGCCGCACGTGAGCGCGACGCCAGCTTCCAGTCGGGCCAACCCACCGTTTTCGAGTTCCCTACACCCCGCCTGGGCCCGGGCGTGTGGCAAGGCGATTCAGCCCCCGTGGGGCAGGTGTTTCCGCAACCCACCCTGGCCGATGGTCGGCCACTCGACGCGGCCACAGGCTTGCGGTTTGCCGTGATTGCCACGCCAGCCCTGTGGTCCGATGTGTCCGCTGGCATGCAAGCGCGTTGGACCCAAGCCGGGGCTGTGCTCCTGTCCGCCACCGACCCAGAGCTGCTGGCTTGGCTGAACACCCACAACACCCAAGCGGTGGTGCTCCGCCCAGACCGTTACATCGCCGGTATGGCCCATGATGCGGCCACCCTGGAAAACCTGGCGGACCATATCCTCGGGTTGGCGGTCGCGGTACAGTGAGTGCATGACCGACAAAACCGATTCCAGCCTGGCCCGCATGTTGAGCACGCTCGACCTGTTTTCCGACCAACAACTGCATTGGACGGCCGATGCCATCAGCGACGCCTTGCAGGTCTCACTGCCCACTGGCTACCGCTACGTCAAGATGCTGACCGAGGCTGGTTTGCTGCAACGGGGGGCCGACTCGCGCTACACACTGGGCCCCCGGATAGTGGTGCTGGACCACTACATCCGGCAGGCCGACCCGGTGCTGCAGCATGGCATCCCTTTTATGCAAGAACTGGTGGCCCAAACCGGTCTGGACTGCGTGGTGTCGGCCTTGCATGGTGACCAGCTGCTCGACACCCACCGAGAGATGGGGCAGTCGCCCGCCCATTTGGGTTACGGCCGAGGACGGCCCCGCCCCCTGTTCCAAGGTGGCGCGCCCAAAGTGATTTTGGCCAACTGGACACCTGTGGCCTTGCACAAGCTACTGGACAAACACACCACCCCCATCGCAGACGCTGGGCTGCCCACCGATTGGCCCAGTTTTCGCCGCTATTTCAGCCAGATCCGCAAGGCCGGTCACTACATCTCCAGGGGTGAGCTGGAGCCTTCTCTGTCGGCTGTGGCCGCCCCTTTGTTTCGCGCCGATGGCAGCGTGTTGGGGGCCTTGTCGGTGGTCACCACCGTGCAACGCATGGCGGTGATCGACGAGGCCAAACTCGCCCAACTGGTCATGCGGGCCGCCCACGACATCAGCGTGCGCATGCCCTGACCCCCCACGGCCTCCACCCAAGCCCCCTCTTAACCCCAACCAGCAACCACCATGAAACTGACCAGCTTCCTGAACCAGGGTGTGCCCTCTTACGGCGTTGTCACCGGCGACGACGTGCTCGACCTCACCCCCATCTTCGGCGCCCAGGCGCCCGACCTCAAAACGCTCATCGCCAAAAACCTGTTGGGTGCCGTGGCCGAAGCCGCCAAAACACACGCCCCCACCCTCAAGTTGTCGCAGCTCACCCTGCAACCCGTCATTCCCAACCCGGGCCAGATTTTCTGCGTCGGCTTGAACTACGGCGAGCACGTGCGCGAAACCGGTCGCGAGGTCACCGAAACCCCGGTGATCTTTTTGCGCCTCTCCGATTCGCAAGTGGCCCATGGCCAAGACATCTTGCGGCCTGCCGAATCGCACCGCCTGGACTACGAGGCCGAGATCGCTGTCGTGATCGGCAAGGGTGGCCGCCGCATCAAAGAAGAAGACGCGTGGGACCACATCGCTGGCTACAGCTGCTACAACGACGGATCGGTGCGCGACTGGCAAGTGGCCACATCCCAGTGGACACCCGGCAAAAACTTCTACAAAACCGGCGGGTTTGGGCCCTGGATGGTGACCAGTGACGAGATCGCACCGGGCCAGGTGATGCGCCTTCAAACCGTGCTCAACGGCCAGGTGCTGCAAGACACCACCACCGACAAAATGATCCACAGCATCCCCCGGCAAATCGCCTACATCTCCACCTTCATTCCGCTGTCGCCCGGCGACGTGATCGTGACCGGCACACCCGGTGGTGTGGGCAACAAGCGCAACCCGCAGGTCTTTATGAAACCCGGTGACGTGTGCGAGATCGTGGTGGACGCCATCGGTACCTTGCGCAACGGCATCCGCGACGACGCATGACCGCCCCCAGCCCCTTCCGGACCGCTGACGACCAAGGTTACCTGGCCTGCATGCTGCGGGGCGAGGCGCAGCGCGCCACCGCACTCGACCTGCTGGGCAGCCGCATCGTGTCGGTGGATGCCGAGGCCGGCACCCTGGAGGCCACCTACCAGGCCACCGACCGGTTCCTGAACCCGGCTGGTACCGTGCAAGGGGGCCTGTTGAGCGCCATGCTGGACGACCTGACCGCCAGCCTGGTCGACGCCACCGTGCGCGCGGGGCAAGGGGTGGCCACGTTGAACCTCAACGTGTCTTTTTTGCGGCCCGCCCAAACCGGCGAGCTGCTGGGCCTGGCGCGTGTGCTGCGGCGCGGGCGCGACATTTGCCACGTTGAAGGCGAGCTGCAACAAGGCGGCAAAACCGTGGCCACCGCCGTGGCGGTTTGCAAGGTGGTTTGAGGCCAGGACTTTACCCCAGTTCGCACCGCCTAACCGCCCTGCCCGAAAGGGCCGGTTGGTGGAGCTGCTGGCTTTGGCGTTGTCAGTCACCTCTTGCGCATGGGCCCTGGGCCCACAAGACCCCAGCGCACACGGGCCTGACCAGGCGGGCTGGTGGGGCGCCACCCACCTGATCGACGTCCGGCAAGGCTCCAGCTTGTCCAAAACCGCCTGGGATCTGCGCGATGGCGGTTACGAACTCGCCAATGGCGACACGGTCGACTTTCGCCAGTGGTACAGCGCCCGCTGGACCGATGTGGGCGTGACATGGATGACCCAGCTCACACCGCGCTGGGGGTTGATCTGGGGCTTCAGCACCGGCGAACGCGGCGCCAAATACACCATAGATCCCAGCCTGAAATGGGGCTTTCTGTTCCAACAGCCCACAGGTCGCAACGCCTGGCTCAGCGTGCGCTACACCACCGCCTTCGGCGGGCGTTTGAGGGAACGCAGCTGCACCGCGGACTACGGCGCCATTGGCGGGGTTCAGGCGGTGAACTGCCGCTTGGCGGCCTCCACCCTGGCACCGGCCGACACCCTGCAATACCTGGTCAACAAACCCTCGGCAGACCTCAACCAACTGTCCGTTTCTTTCACTTGGCGCTTTTAACCGGAGTCTTCCCATGAACGCTATCCGCACCGCTTTGTTGCTGTCCACCCTGTTCGCCTCGGCAGCTGGCCACACCCAAACCCTGCAAGGCTGGATGAGCCCCGACGTCAAACAGGCCTGGACCCAAGGCTACAAAGGTCAGGGCGTGACCATACAGGTGATCGACGATTTCACCAGTGGCAACCGCTACCACGGCAACCTCGGCACCGGCACCCTGCTGCAGCGACACGGGGAGTGGACCCGCCAAGAGGCGAGTATGGTCGCCCCATCGGCCAAGGTGGTGGACACCAACTTTTCCACCAATGCCACCGTGGCGCTGGCCAAAGGGTTGAACGTGCTCAACCTGAGCTACGGCATGATGGCACCCAACGGGTATGCCAACAGCCAAATCGGCTGGGATCGGCAGGAAAGCTCCATCATCGCGTACGCCAAAAACGGCTCGGCGGTGGTGGCCAAAGCCGCTGGCAACGACGCGGTAGCCGTCAACGGTGTCAACAGCAGCGGGCTGGCAGACTACCTGAACCGCGCCCTGATCGGCTCGAAAACCGGACTGTTTGTAGGGGCCCTGGACAAAAACGGCACCACCACCGCCAAGGCCAGCCTGGCCTGGTACTCGAAC
>JBEBBB010000367.1:0-2658 GCA_041158605.1 Pseudomonadota bacterium | reverse complement strand
TTGAGCTGTTTGGTGATGTCTTTGACGGTGATCAGGCCCTGGAGCTCAAAACCGTTGTTGACCACTAGCAGGCGTTCCAGCTTGTGTTTGTTCAGCAAGGCCTTGGCCTCGGCCGGGGTGGTGCCCTCGGGCACGGTGACCAGCCGCCCTTGGGGCGTCATGATTTCCCGGACGGGCAGGTCGTAGCGGGTTTCGAAGCGCAGGTCGCGGCCGGTGACAATGCCGACCACCTTGCCCGCGTCCACCACGGGGAAGCCGGACACGCCCAGCTCGTCGGACAAGGCCATGACCTGGCGCACCGTGGTGTCGGGGCCAATGACGACCGGGTCGCGCAACACGCCCGATTCGTAGCGCTTGACCTTGGCCACTTGCGCGGCTTGTTCGGCAGGCGTCAGGTTCTTGTGCACAATACCGATACCACCCTCTTGGGCGATGGCAATGGCCAAGCGCGCTTCGGTGACCGTGTCCATAGCCGCGGAGACCAAGGGCAGGTTGAGGGTGATGTCGCGTGTGAACCGGGTCGCGAGGGAAGTGTCCTTGGGAAGGACCTGGGAGTACGCTGGCACCAACAGAACGTCGTCGAAGGTGAGCGCTTTTCCGAGAAGGCGCATGGGTAAAGCTCCAAAAACACTATTGTACTTGGGGCCAACTGGGAGAGATCGAATGAACCGTGTACAACCCCTTGCCGCGCGTTGGCTGGGCAGCGTTTTGTGTGTGGCCAGTGTGGCCTTTGGCGCTGTGGCCGCCCACGCCCAGGCTTGGCAATGGACCGACGAGGCTGGCCGCAAGGTCTACAGCGACCGGCCCCCACCACCCACGGTGCCCGAGCGAGCCATATTGAAGCGGCCAGACACACCCTTGCCACCATCCGCTCCAACCACCCCTGCCACTCCCCAGTCACCTGGCACACCCGCTGCTGGACAAACCGCGGCGCCAGCAGGCGCCGTGGCCGGCACCGACAGCGAGTTGGAAAAGCGCAAAAAGGCGGCCGAACAAAACGACGCGGCCAAACAAAAGGTGATCGAACAGCAAAACGCCAAAATCCGGGCCGACAACTGCCGCCGCGCCCGAGCGGCCAAGGCGACGCTGGAGTCTGGGGTGCGTTTGTCGACCACCAACCCCAAAGGCGAGCGGGTGTTTGTGGACGACGGTATGCGCGCTGAAGAAGCCCGCCGCATCAACCAGGTCATCCAAAGCAATTGCGGGCCTGCGCCCGCCGCTGCAGCCCCTGCTCAGTAACCGGGTTTGGCGCCAGGGCGGCGTTTGGCGAACAACCCCGCGCCGCGCGCGCCCTGCTTGCCAAAACGCTCACGCCTGGCCACTTTGGGGTCCACCCGCAAGGGGCGCAGCGGCGTGAGCCTGTCACCTGCCGCCAAGGGGCTGTCGGCCTGGACCTTGCGGCCCCAAACACCCCAGGTGATGCCACCTTGCCCCAGCTCAGGCCACCGGGCCAACCAGCCGCTGGCGGCCAGCGCGTCGTGGGCGGTGCTGCCCTCAGGCAGGTCCAATTCCACCGTTTCGACCTGTCGGGGGGCGGGCGACCAACACAAGGTGACGTTCATGGGGTGGTGTAAACCTGGTCCGCGCGTTTCACAAAGGCATCGACCAGGCTGCCAGCGATTTTGTCGAAGACCGGCCCCACCAGCGCAGACAAGGTGCCGCTGGCGATCTCGTAGCGCAGGGTGAACTCGATACGACAAGCGTTTTGGCTACCGTCACCCACTGGCGTGAAGGCCCAGGTGCCGTCCAGGTGGGAAAACGGCCCGTCCACCAAGGCCATGTCGATGCGCTGGTCCGACACGTGGTGGTTGCGGGTGGTGAAGGCCTTGCGCACGCCCCCCAGGGCCATGCCGATTTCAGCCACCATGCCGTCGGGCGTTTATTCCAGCACACGGGCTTGGTCGCACCACGGCAAAAAGGCGGGGTAACGGTCCACAGCGGTGACCAGCGCGAACATCTCGGCGGCGCTGTGCCAGATCAAAACAGACTTGTGAACGGTTTTCATACAATCATCACCCTGCCCCGCATTGTATGGGCCCGCGCGACCCACCCCTTTCCCCTCCTGTGAACACCAAAACCACCAAACCCCAGGCCCGAGACAGCCGCATCGCCGACAACAAAAAGGCCGCGTTCAACTACCACTTTGAGGAGCGGTACGAGTGCGGCCTGGTGTTGCAAGGCTGGGAGATCAAGGCCTTGCGCCAGGGCAAGGTGCAGCTCACCGAGGGGTATGTGGTGATCCGCAACGGCGAGTTGTTTTTGATCGGTTGCCTGATCAACCCGCTGCTCACCGCCTCCACCCACGTCAGCGCCGACAGCGCCCGCACCAAAAAGCTCTTGATGCACCGCGCCGAGATCCAACGCCTGATCGGTAAGGTGGAGCAAAAGGGCTACACCCTGGTGCCCATCAACCTGCATTGGAAAAACGGCCGGGTGAAGTGCGAGATCGCCCTGGCCAAGGGCAAGGGTGAACACGACAAACGCGACACCATCAAAGACCGCGAAGGCAAACGCGAGGTGGAGCGCGCCATGAAAAGCCGCCACCGCTGAAGGGTCAAGCGCCCCGCCCGTCGTCCGATGACAGCGCGGACGTTACCCGGCGTGGTTCAAGCCAGCCAGGACCTGTTTCGGCCCGCATGGCGATGACCGGCGGTTGGG
>JBEBBB010000366.1:0-7029 GCA_041158605.1 Pseudomonadota bacterium | reverse complement strand
GGGCCCGTGGGCGTCCAACCACCGTCCCATGGGCAATTGGGTCACGGCAAATCCCAAAAAATAGCCGCCGGCCAACAAACCCAGATCGCGGGCTTGCAACCCAAATTCAGCCGACAACGCTGGGGCCAACGTGGCGGTGACAGACCGCACCAGTGTGGACAAAAAGTACGCAGCGGCAAACACCAAGAACAACAGCACCGGGCGGGGGTGTTCACTGCGCAAAACGCACCCCACTCAAAAACGTCTCCACCGCCTCGGGTTCTGACCGGCTGCTGTACACCGCCGCCTGCACCACCCAGCCGGGCTGCACGGCCCACGCCAAATGGGTGCGCAAACTGCCCCCCCTGTGGTCTTGACCCGGCCCTTCGGCCCACCACGCGTGGGGCACACCTGCAAAAGGCCGGTTTTGCATGTGCCAACCGGGTGGTACCGGTTGCCCCGGGGCGGGTGCTTGTCGCACCGCAGACCACGCTGCTTGTTGCCAATGTTGCAGCACCACACCGGGCTCGGCCCCATTGGGCCATGGGGCGGCAGCCAGGGCAAACCGAACCCCCTGGGCTTCACAACTCCACAAGCTCAGGGTGACGGGGGGGCTGTCCGGCCCCAGCAAGGGCACAGAACGCTCTGCGGTCTCCGGTTTGCAGGGCATCAGGGCTACCACCGGTGCAGACGCGGCGCGCACCTCGCGCCAGTTGTATGCAGGGCTGCACCCAGCCACACCGGCCAACAGACACACCACCCCGCACCACCAAAACACCACCTTGGATTGGAACACCCTGCCGCTTTCAACAAAGCACAAAAACCTGCTGGCGGCACGCCGCTCCACAGAAACGCGCACAATACCAGCCATGAATGCTTTGGATGGTATCCGTATTTTGGACCTGTCGCGTGTGCTAGCAGGCCCCTGGTGCACCCAGACCCTGGCCGATCTCGGCGCAGATGTGATCAAGGTGGAACGACCCGGTTCGGGTGACGACACCCGAGGCTGGGGCCCCCCTTTTCTCAAAGACCTCAATGGTGTGGACACCCAAGAGGCGGCCTACTACCTGGGCGCCAACCGGAACAAACGCTCCATCACCTGCAACATCGCCACGCCGGCCGGCCAGGACCTGATCCGGCAGCTCGTCCCACATTGCCAGGTCTTTGTGGAGAACTACAAAGTAGGTGACATGGCACGCTATGGGCTGGACTACGCCACACTAAAAACACTCAACCCTGGTTTGGTGTATTGCTCGATCACCGGCTTTGGTCAAACCGGCCCCTACAGTGAAAGAGCGGGCTACGACTACGCCATACAAGCGATGGGGGGCCTGATGAGCGTGACCGGTGAGCGGGACGACTTACCCGGCGGAGGCCCTCAAAAAGTAGGGGTCGCGGTATCCGATCTCTTCACCGGCATGTACGCCACTGTGGCCATTTTGGCGGCCTTGCGCCATGCTGAAAAAACCGGTGAAGGCCAGCAAGTTGACATGGCCCTGCTGGACACCCAGGTGGCCATGCTGGCCAATTTGGGTGCCAATTACCTGGTGGATGGCCAGTTCTCCCACAAAGTACCCGGCCGCATGGGCAATGCCCACCAGAACATCGTGCCCTACCAGGTGTTTGAAACCGCCCCGGACGACACGGGTGCACCACAACACCTCATCTTGGCGGTAGGGAACGACGGCCAGTTTGCCAAATTTTGCGGCGTGGCAGGACACCCCGAATGGGCACAAGACCCCCGCTACACCACCAACGCCAACCGGGTTCGACACCGGGACGTGTTGGTCCCCTTGATCGCGTCGGTGATGAAAACACGGGCCAAGGCCGATTGGCTGCTACAACTCGAGCAGGCCAAAGTGCCGTGTGGCCCAATCAACAACTTGGCCGAGGTTTTTGTCGACCCCCATGTGCAACAACGGGGCATGGTCCACCACTGGGAACACCCCCTGCGGGCCGATTTGCAGCTGGTGGCCAGCCCCATGAAGCTCAGTGCCACGCCCCCCACCACACAACGCCCCCCACCGATGTTGGGCCAACACACCACCGAGGTGTTGACGGAGTTGCTGGGCTACAACACCGATGTTCTGCAGAACCTGCGGGCACAAGGTGTGGTTTAAGAGCGTGCCAGCCAACCCGGAACTTTTGGACCGCGCAGTGCCTCTGAACCCCATGAACCACGACAGCGCCACAGCGATCCAGCCCTCCAACTACACCCGGCGCAGCTGGGGCTTGGCGGGTTTGGGGCTTTTGGCCAGTGCTGCGTTGCCCGCTTGTTCGGCAGCCGATCAGATGCCCGATGTGGGGTTTTTGCTCATCAATGGCCAAAAGATGGCTGCAGCCGAACTGAAAGGCAAAGTCACACTGGTGAACTTCTGGGCCACGACTTGTGTGACCTGTGTCAAAGAAATGCCCCAACTGGTTAACACCTACCGCCAGTTTCAAGGGCGGGGTTTTGAGACTGTCGCGGTGGCGATGCAATACGATCCCGCAGACTGGGTGGTGAACTTTGCCAACAGCCGCCAACTGCCATTCAAAGTGGCGCTCGACCACACCGGTGAGCTGGCCCAAAAATGGGGTGACGTCAGGCTAACACCGACCACCTTTTTGATCGACAAACAGGGGCGGATCGTGAAACGGTACGTGGGTGAACCCGATTTTCAGGCCTTGCACCAACTGCTGGACCAGCTGCTCTCGGCGGCATAAAAAACGGCCCACTCGGGGCCGTTTGGTTGGAGCACCGCGAAGGGGTTATTCGCGGTAGGCGTCGTGGCAGGCCTTGCAGGTGGCGCCCACTTCACCAAAAGCCTTTTTCACCGCATCCAGGTTGCCGGTTTTGGCAGCTGCATCCAGTTGAGTGGCGGCAGCCACCAGCTTGTCAGCACCGGCCTTGACCTTGTCCATTTCGGTCCAGGCAACGGGTTTGACACGGGACTTGAGGTCTTTGGTTTCAGGTGTGAACCCAGCCCAAGGCAACTTGGCCATGGTCAACACCACATCGGCGTTGTCTTGGGCCGCCTTGGCGTCAAAGGGGACACGGCCCTGTGCCATCGCACCGATACGGCCAAAATGGTTGGCCATCACGGTGAACGCACTTTGCCGGTATTTCACGGCATCTTCGGGCTTTTGAAACTGGGCTTGGGCGGCACCGGAGGCCAGCACCAAACCGGCCAGAACCATGGTCATGCGGATTTTCATCGTTTTCCTTCTGTGTGGATTGAACCGATTGGTTAGGATAGGGACTAAGACCATGAGCCGACAGTGGTGTTTACGCCAACCCGGCTGTCTCCCGGACTTACCCCCCGCTTTCAAGGACCCTTATTTATGCATAAAGTTCGCGTCTGGGACCTGCCCACCCGTGTTTTTCATTGGGCGTTGGTGCTGGCCATCGTTGGGTTGGTCATCACTGGCAATGTTGGCGGCAATTGGATGACCTGGCATTTCAGGCTGGGTTACCTGGTCATGACCCTGTTGCTTTTTCGCATCTTGTGGGGGTTTGTGGGTGGGTACTGGTCCCGTTTCCGGCGGTTTGTGTACACCCCTGGTCAGTTGTTGGGCTACCTGAAGGGACGGGGCCACCCCGAACACGAGGTGGGGCACAGCCCCACAGGCGCGGTGTCCGTTTTCGCCTTGATCGGCATCCTGTTGGCCCAGGTGGGCAGCGGGCTGATCAGCGACGACGAAATCGCCTTTATCGGACCCTTGGCCCGTTTTGTCAGCACCGAACTCTCTTTGCAAGCCACTTGGTACCACAAAGAGGTGGGCAAAGCGATTTTGATCGCCTTGGTGGTGCTGCACATCCTGGCCCTGCTCTACTACCGCTGGTTCAAACAAAAGTCCTTGGTTCCCGCCATGGTGACGGGCGACAAGCTGCTAGAGCACCCTGCAACCGCCAGCCAAGACGGGTGGGCCCAACGTGGCCTTGCCGTGGTTTGTGCATTGGTGTCTGGCGGGGTGGTGTGGTGGGTGACCCAGCTGGGGGCGTGAACACCATGGATGACGCGCCGTCTATCCACCTGGTGTGCGCCCGCACCACGGCGGCATATGCCTCTACACGCCGCTTGTTTGAAGCGTATCAAAAGTCCTTGGGCATAGACCTGTGCTTCCAGGGCTTTGAACAAGAACTGGCCAATTTGCCTGGGGATTACGCTCCTCCGGGTGGCGATCTGCTCATGGCCTTGGTGGATGGCAAGCCCGCCGGCTGCTGCGCCTTCAGGCCCTTGCACACCGCCGATTACCCCAACGCCTGTGAAATGAAACGGCTGTATGTGCAACCGGCTTTCAGGGGTTTGGGTCTGGGACGGTTGTTGGCCGAACGCACCCTAGACTTGGCCCGACAGGCGGGGTACGCCGCCATGCTGCTGGACACCCTGAGTGATATGGAAGCCGCCCGTTCCTTGTACCAAGAACTGGGGTTTGTGGAGGTTCCCCCCTACTACCACAACCCCCTGCCGGGCGCACACTACCTCAAAGTCAGCCTTTGACTTGGGCCAACAAGGTGGCCGCATCGCTGACTTCAAACTTGCCAGGACCTTCCACGTTCAATGACTGCACCACACCATCTTTGACCAACATCGAATAACGGTTGCTGCGCAGGCCCATGCCACGGGCTGTCAGGTCCAGGGTCAGGCCGGTGGCTTTCGCGAAATCGGCACTGCCGTCAGCCAGCATGCGCACTTTGCCTGCGGTTTGCTGGTCGCGGGCCCAGGCGCCCATCACAAAGGCGTCATTGACACTCAAACACCAGATCTCATCCACACCAGCCGCTTTGAACGCCTCTGCGTGCTCCACATAACCGGGCACGTGTTTGGCGGAGCAGGTGGGCGTGTACGCGCCAGGCAAAGCGAACAAGGCGATGGTTTTACCTGCGGTGGCCTTGGCCACATCCACAGGGTTGGGGCCAATGCTGCAGCCATTGCCTTCAACCTCGACGTACTCCATCAGGGTGGTGGCAGGCAATTGGTCGCCGGTCTTGATCATGGGAACTCCTAGTCTGGGGCTTGGGCCCGGTTGAAAAAACGGTTGTACAAAAACAAAAACGACCGAGATTGTCGGTCGTTTTTGAGGGAAGGTGTCGGCTCAGGGCCGAAACCAATTACACCAACGCGGCTTTTTGCACCAAGCGGGTCGCGACCCAGTTTTTGGTACGGGACAGCGGGCGGCTTTCGGTGATTTCGACGATGTCACCCAGGTGGTACTCGCCGTTTTCGTCGTGGGCGTGGTACTTGCTGGATTTGACAACGATCTTGCCGTAGAGCTCGTGCTTCACGGCACGTTCCACGAGCACGGTCACGGTTTTGGCGCGCTTGTCGCTCACCACTTTGCCGATGAGGGTGCGCTTGAGGGATGTTTTGGCTTCCGTCATGGTCACTCCTTATTGGCCAGTGGCCTGCTTTTCGGCCAAGATGGTCTTGGCGCGAGCGATCGCACGGCGCGTGCTGCGCAGCGTGGACGTGTTGTTGAGTTGCTGCGTGGCTTTTTGCATGCGCAGGTTGAAGTGGGCCTTTTGCAAGGACTTCACCTCGGCTTGCAGGCCGGCAACGTCTTTTTGGCGCAATTCAGTCGTTTTCATCTGGTGTTCTCCTGAATCATTGGCCCAACAGGCGGGTCACAAACGTGGTGCGCAGGGGCAACTTGGCAGCAGCCAAGGTGAACGCCTCGCGCGCCAGCTCTTCGGGCACGCCCACAATTTCGTACAGCACTTTGCCGGGCTGGATCTCAGCCACGTAGTACTCCACGCCACCCTTACCGTTACCCATACGGACTTCGGCAGGTTTTTTGGAAATGGGCTTGTCGGGGAACACACGGATCCAGATACGGCCGCCGCGTTTGACGTGGCGGGAAATGGCACGGCGTGCGGATTCGATCTGTCGAGCCGTCAGACGGCCACGGTCGGTGGACTTCAGGCCGAAATCGCCAAAGGCCACGGTGTTGCCGGTGGTGGCAACGCCGGTGTTACGGCCTTTTTGCTCTTTACGGTATTTACGGCGAGCAGGTTGCAACATGTTGATTCTCCTTAGGCCTGGGGCTTATCGCTGCCTTCGGCCGGGGCGGCATTGGTGCCAGCGCCACGGCGGGGGCCACCACGACCGGGACGGTCGTTGCGGGCACCATCACGGCGGGGACCACGGGGACGGCGCTCGTCGTCGGGACGGGGGGTGCTGTCCAGCGAGGGGGCGTCGTTGCGACCCAACGTGTCACCTTTGTAGACCCACACCTTGACACCGATGATGCCGTAGGTGGTTTTGGCCTCAGAGGTGCCGTAGTCGATGTCGGCGCGCAGGGTGTGCAGGGGCACACGGCCTTCGCGGTACCACTCGGTGCGGGCGATCTCGATGCCGTTCAGACGACCGGACGACATGATCTTGATACCCTGTGCACCCAAACGCATGGCGTTCTGCATGGCGCGTTTCATGGCGCGGCGGAACATGATGCGCTTTTCCAGCTGCTGGGTGATGCTGTCGGCGATCAGTTTGGCATCGACTTCGGGCTTGCGCACTTCTTCGATGTTGACGGCAACGGGCACGCCCAATTTGGCAGCCAGGTCTTTTTTCAGCTTCTCGATGTCCTCGCCTTTTTTGCCGATGACCACACCCGGGCGAGCCGAGTAAATGGTGATGCGGGCGTTTTTGGCGGGGCGCTCGATGACCACACGGGCCACCGCAGCGTTTTTCAACTTGGCCTTGAGGTATTCGCGAACCTTGATGTCTTCGGCCAGCATGCCAGCGAAGTCACGGTTGCTGGCGTACCAACGGCTGGACCAGTTGCGGCTGACCGCCAGGCGGAAGCCGGTAGGATGGATTTTCTGTCCCATAGTCTTCCTTGAGCCTTCAGTTGCCAACCGTCACGTAAATGTGACAGGTGGGTTTGCTGATGCGGTTGCCACGGCCTTTGGCGCGGGCAGTGAAACGCTTGAGCGTGGCGCCTTTTTCAACGTAGATGGTTTTCACCTTCAACTCGTCGATGTCTGCACCGTCGGGGTGTTCCGCGTTCGCCCGCGCAGATTCCAAAACTTTCTTGACGAGGCCAGCAGCTGTTTTCTGCGTGACT
>JBEBBB010000365.1:0-6998 GCA_041158605.1 Pseudomonadota bacterium | reverse complement strand
CTAGGGTGTTGCGCCACAGTGCACGCCGTTGGTCCCAGTGCGCGACCAACACGTCCATGCGCAGGTGCAGCCGCCGCAGTCCCACAATGGCTGCGCCCATAAAAATCAACCAAACCATGGTGTAAACCTGCACCTCGTCCGCACCGATGATGGGCAGTCCCAAAACGTAACGGCCGGCGGCACTGGCAAAGTTCAACACCACCACGCCCATGAACACCAGGCCAAAAAGCCATTCCAAGCGTGCCAGGCTGCGGTGCAGCCACTCGGCGGTTTGCAACGGTGCCAACACCGGGGGATCCGGGGGCGTCAGTGGGTTGCTCAACTCCATGGGAGTCCCTTTCAACAAAACAATGGGGTTTAGGGGTGGGGTGCGGGCATGGCCTCGGCCAGGTCCCACAAAGACCCCATGCGCCCACCGTGGAAAAACAGGGGAGGGGTGTCGGTGTGGCGGTACGCCTCAACACGCCCCACCAAGACGCTGTGATCGCCCTCTTGGTGGCAGGAGTACACGCGGCACTCGAACGTGGCCACGCTGTGCTGCAAGCGCGGGCAACCGCCCAAACCCGGTTCGAACGCCGCTTCCCAGTCTGCGAATTTGTCGGGGGCTGGCCTTGCAAAATGCGCGGCCAGCCCTTGTTGATCGGCGGCCAGGATGCTCAGCACAAAGTGCCGGCTGTTTAGAAAGGCGTCGGCGCTTCTGGCCGCATCGCGCACGCTCCACAAGATGAGGGGTGGGGTGAGCGACACCGAGGCGAAGGAGTTGATGGTCATGCCCTCGCGTTTGCCATCGGCGGACACGGTGCTGACCAGGCACACCCCGGTGGGAAAAGCACCCAGGGCCCGGCGCAAGGCCTTGTCGTCGGTGGGCGCCTCGGTGGCGGCGTGTTCGGTGGGCCAGGCGTACATGGCGGTGGTCCTGGCGTCAGTACTGGCCTTTGGGCTCCAGGCCCAACAGGTGTTGCCCCACCATTGACGACACCGCGTCCCAGTTCAAGCTGATGTGCCGGGCGATCATGTTCGCGTCGCGCCACATGCGTTGCAGGGGCTGGTCCAGGGTCAAGCCACCACCCCCCACGCTGGCAAACAAACCCTCCACCGCCTGGTGCGCCAAGCGCGAGGCGAACGCGTGGTCACGCCGGTTGCGGATGCGTTTGTCCACGTCAATCACCTGGCCCGCATTGGCCATCTGCTCCACCTCGGCGGTGTCCCGGTAAATCAGCAAACGGGCGGCGTCCACCGCGGCAGAAGCCTCGGCCACCCGGGACTGCACCGGGAAAAACTGGCTCAAGCGGTTGCCGCCACCCGCCACAGCGCCGCGGGTCACGCGGTTGCCGCAGCTGTCGATGAACGCCTCCAAAGCACCCTGTGCGTTGCCCAACATGGGCGACACCAAACAAACCGGCACCGCCGACAAAAAGGGGATGCGGTAGATCGGGTTGGCGTTGACGGCCGAACCGGGGGGCTGGTTGGACGAGGCTTCGGCAAACGTCAGTTTGCGGTGGCCGGGCACAAACACCGGTTGGTCGATGGCCACTGATTTCGAACCGGTGCCCGATTGCCCGACCACAAACCAGTTGTCTTCGATGCGCCAATCGCTGCGGGGCACCAGCAAAAAACCCGCGCTGGGTGGACCGCCCTTGTCATCGGGCGGGAACTGCACACCCAACAAGGCCCACTGCGAGTTGTCCACGTTCGAGGCCCAATGCCACTGGCCTTGTATGGTGTAGCCGCCCTCGGCCTTCTGGGCCATGACAGTGGGGGCGTAAGAGCCGCAAACGATGGCCTCGGGGTCTTGGCCCCAAACGTCCGCTTGGGCTTGGGCGGGAAAAGTGCCCAACACCCACTGGTGGATGGCCCCCAGCGAACACCCCCAAGCCGACGAGGCACACCCCCGGGCCAGCTCGCTGATCACCTCGATGAACGCGGTGAAACCGTACTCGTACCCACCGTAAGCAGCGGGTTGCATCAGTTTAAAAAACCCCGCGTCCCGGAACAACTGGGTGGCTTCCTCAGACACGCGGCGGTTGTCCTCGGTCTGGCGCGCCCGTTCCCGCAGGTAGGGCACCAGTTCCCGGGCGGCGTTGCCCAATTGCACCATGCTGGGCGCCCCCACCACGGGGGACACGCGGCCCGGTGCGTCAAACGGCACTGGCGAAAAGGTGGCCAGGGAGGTGGTCTCGTTGATCATCTTCGGCTCCTGTTGGGTGGTGGGTATTGCTTGCTGCAGCATCAACTTTGATGCATCAATTATTTGCGTTTGCAAGTAAATATGCACTGGTATTAACCCTCAAATGAAAGCTTGTTAAACTGGCCAACACCATGACCGACCCCCGCACCACCGCCAAACCGCGCACCAAGCGAAAACCCGCCAGCCCACCGGTTGACGCTGCGCTGGACTCGGCCACGCGGCTGCACCATGCGCTGGACACATCGGTCCCTTATTTGCTTGCGCGTGCAGGCATACGCACCGGGCAAGCGTTCACCCTAGAGCTGAAACAGTTCGGCCTCACGCTGAACGACTGGCGGGTCTGCGCGGCGCTGCGCAACAACCCCCACCAACGCCTGATGGACCTGGCGCAAAACACCTCGGTGGATGCCTCTACGCTGTCACGGGTGGTCGATGGTTTGTTGCAGCGGGGCCTGCTGGTGCGCGAGCGCAGCAGCGAAGATGCGCGCGCGGTCGCGCTGCGGCTTACACCCGATGGCGTGGACCTGTTGGAAAAGGTGATCCCACTGGCGCAGCTTTACGAGCGTGTGGCCTTGGCCGGTATCGATGCCGAACAAGCCGACCTGTTGCGCGACATGCTGCGGCGCATTTACGACAACATGGCCGTGGTGGAGCGCAAATAAAAAAGCCGGTTGCACCGCAACCGGCTTGTTTCAAACGACCTCAGGCGCTTCGGCGGGGCCGCTGTGGGCCTCACACCCCCAACTTGAACAGGTTCACCGCGTTGGTGCGCCCAATCTTCAGCCGGTCGGCCTCGCTGATGCTGGCGTTGTCGAACCACACCGCCGCGTGGTCCACGTTCTCGAATGGCCAATCGGTGGAGAACAAGATGCGGTCGGCCCCCACCTCCATCATCGCGTCCACCAGTGTCTGGGTGCGGAAGTTGCCCGAGGTGGTCAGCCAGAAGTTCTGGTTGAAATACGACGCCAGGGGTTTTTGCGCGGGGTGGGTTTTGGGCAGTTTCACCCAGGCGTTGCGGTTGTCCACGCGCCACATGCTGTAAGGCAAGCCCTCGCCCATGTGGCCCAGAATGATCTTCAAGCCGGGGTGGCGGTCGAACAGGCCACTGGCCATCAAGCGCAAAGCGTGCACGGCGGTTTCTTGGCCGAACGCCCAGGTGGGGCCCAGCAACCAGGGGTGGCCCTCGTAAATTTGCGCCCAGCTGGCCAAGGGGTTGCGGGGGTGCAGGTAAAACGGGGCGTCCAGCGCCTCGGACTTCGCCCAAAAGGCCGCGTAACGCGGGTCGTCGTAGTACACCACGTTCTCAGGGGTGTCCACTTGCGAAAACCCGTTCACCAAAGCGCCCTTGAACCCCAGCTGCACCATGCAGCGCTCCAGCTCGGCGGTGGCGGCGTCGGGGTCTTGCATGGGCAAGGCAGCGAAGGCCTGGAAGCGGTCGGGGCGGCGGGCCACCTGCTCGGCCAAGAAGTCGTTGGCGCGCTTGGCGATTTCCACCGCTTTGGCACGCTCGGGGATGGCCTGCACCGCTGGCGCGTTCAGCGACAGGATCATCACCTCCACGCCGTTGTTGTCCATTTCCCGCAGGCGGCGGTCGTGGATGTCGAGCAAGCGGCTGCTGAGTTCTTTCCAGTAATCACCGGGCACAAAGCCCGCCGAGTCTTGCAGGGTTTCGGGGATGGCGAAGTGTTCTTCCAGGGCGATTTTGCCGATCATGGGGTGTCCAATCGATGGTTTTTGAAGGGAGGGCGGGGTCAGCTGGGCAGGCGCAACGCGCGGTCTGCGGTCCAGCCGTACAGCCATTCCAGGGCGTTGTAAAAGCTGTCTTGGGTTTTGCCGTGCCACATGTCGTTGCGCACCAAGCGCTCCACACCTTTGGCGTGGTAGATGCGGCCCATCTCGCGGGCGCTGAGCACCACGCGGGCGGCGCGGGCTACCCGGGAGGTTTGGTACAGCTGCAAAGCACGGTCCCAGTCGTGGTCTTCGTGGGCCAAGGCCAGGCCCAGTGTTACCGCGTCTTCCATGGCCATGCACGCCCCTTGCGCCAGGTACTGCACCATGGGGTGGGCGGCGTCGCCCAACAGCGTGGCGCGGCCAAACACCCAGGTCTCAATCGGGTTGCGGTCGGCGGTGGACCACCGGCCCCACGCCTGGGGCACACCCAGGATCTCGCGCACGGTGTCGCAGGTGCCCTGGTAGTAGGACATCAGCTCTGCAGCCTCCCCGGGGCGGTTCCCCCAATCCTCGGCCTCGCGGCTGTGGAAGGTGGCCGCGATGTTGAACTTGTCCCCCCCTTTGAGCGGGTAATGCACAAAGTGGCAGTTGGGCCCGACCCAAATGCACGGGGCCGTCATGCGCCACGCCTCGGGGAATTGGGCCGTGTCGATCACAGCGCGGTACACCACGTGGCCAGACACCCGGATATCGTCCCCCACGTACTGCTGCCGCACCGCCGAGCGCACGCCATCGCAACCGATCACGGCCTGCCCCGTGTGGCGCCCGCCTTGGGCGTCGATCAGGGTCACACCCGCTGTGTCCTGCTCCACGCGAACGATGCGGGTGGAGGTCAGGAACTCGATCTGGTCGGGGTGGGCGCGCACGCCGTCCAACAACGCCCCGTGGATGTCCGCCCGGTGGATCACCGCGTAGGGGTTGCCAAAGCGCTGCCGAAAGGCCTCGCTCAAGGAGATGCTCGCCACCCGTTGGGCGTCGATGGCGTCGAACATCACCATCTCTTCGGTGTACACCGCCCTTTGCCGCAGCAGGTGGCCCACACCCAGCGCGTCACACGCCGCAAACGCGTTGGGGCTGAGCTGGATGCCGGCACCGATTTCAGCGATCTGTGACGACTGTTCGATCACCTTCACGGGGTAGCCTTGCCGCACCAGGGCCAAGGCCGCAGCCAGGCCCCCGATACCGCCCCCGGTGACCAGCACCGGCCGTTGGTCTTTTGCCATGGTCCGCGCCTTATTCGGGTTTGATGTTGAGTTTGTCGAGCACCACTTGCCAGGTTTTGCGGTCCTCGTTGATGAACTGCTGCAGCTGCTCGGGCGTGCCAGGGCGGGGGTAGACGCCCAGCTCGCGGGACTTGGCCACCACATCGGGCAGCATCAGCGCCTCGGCCATGTCGCGGTTCAGTTTGGCCAACACCTCGGGCTGCACCCCTTTGCGGCCAATGACGGCGAACCAGCCAAACGCCACGGCGCCCGGCACGGTGGTTTTGGCCAAGGGGAATTTGTCCAAACCGGGCTCGATGCGGTCGCTCATCGAGGCCAGCACCCGCATCTTGCCGCCGTTCACGTTGCCGGCCACCACGTTGAAGGTTTCCACCATCATCTTGGTCTGTCCACCCAGCGTGGCCTGCATGGCTTGGGCACCACCGGGGTAATGCACGTGCAAAAAGGAGGCGCCGGCCTGCATGGCGAGCAAGGCGGAAGCCAAGTGGGGCGCGGTGCCGCGGCCGTTGTCGGCGACCTCCAGGCCTTGCGTCTGTTTTTTCGACTCCGCCACAAAATCACCCAGGGTTTTGTAAGGCGATTCAGCCGGTACTGCCAGCACAAAAGGCGCCACCGCGGCCAAGGTCACCGGGACAAAATCCCGCTGGAAATCGTAGGTCACACCTTTGATCGTGCTGGGCGCCACGGAAATGGCCGACCCCTGCACAAACCCGAACGTGGCCCCATCGGCCGGCGCGTTCAACAACGCGGTCATGCCGATCACGCCGCTGCCACCCGGGCGGTTGTCCACCACCACCGGTTGGCCCCATTTGTCTGTCAACTTCACCCCCACCTGGCGGATCAACACGTCCGGGGCGGAACCCGCCGGGAACGGCACCACAAAGCGCACGGGCTGGGTCGGCCACTTGGTTGCGGGTGTTTGGGCCCAGGTGGTGGGTGCAATGCCGCCCACCGCCAACGCGAGGGCGATAGACTTGATCAGTCGGTTGGTCATGGGGTCTCCTTCCAGTGGTGTGGGACGCACCGGCTTGCCCAGACAAACCGGCCTCGAAATTACTTGATTTTTCAAGTATTAAGGCATTCTATGAGAGAACATCCGGGACACAAGATCCGTGAAAACCCTAGGTAAACCCACCCGGCTGGACCTGAACCGCGCCGTGCCCTACCTGCTGTCGAGCACCGGGGGCCGGATGGGCAACGCGTTCGCCAAAGAGCTCAAGGCCTATGGCCTGAGCCTGAGCGAGTGGCGTGTCTGCGCGTCTTTGCAACACGAGGCGGGCCAGACCTTGTCCGAGCTGGCCGACCACACGTCCACCGACCTCTCGGCCATGTCGCGCATCATCGACCGGCTGGAAAAGGCCGAGCTGCTCAAGCGCTTCAAAAACGAGGTCGACCGCCGGACCATCCGCATCGACCTGACCCCCGCTGGGCGCCAACTCACCCAGACCATCACCCCTTTGGCGGTGCGCTACGAGGAAATGGTGCTGGCCGGTTTCACCGACGACGAGGCCGAGCGCCTGCGCGACTACCTGCAACGCCTGCACCACAACGCCGGGCCCCTTTGACGGTGGGCCCCACACGCTTACACCGGCCGCGGGGGTCACCGTTCTAAAAATTTCAACACGGTTCCCAAAAGGCCCGCCCGCCGTGTCACCGGCCTAGGGCTAAAGTCGGGCCTAAAGAGGCTCACCACATGACCACACCCACCACCACACGCATGCCCACGGTCTTCATCCCCCACGGGGGCGGACCCTGCTTTTTCATGGACTGGGACCCGAAAGACGCTTGGGACCGCATGGCGGCCTACCTGCGCGGTGTGGCTGCTGACCTGCCCCACGCCCCCAAGGCCATCGTCA
>JBEBBB010000364.1:0-5702 GCA_041158605.1 Pseudomonadota bacterium | reverse complement strand
AGAAAAAGCGTGGGCGGCTGCGGTACCGGGTTTGATCCCAAAATGTTTCAACAAGGCCTCGCCCACGATGTGCGGTACGCGGCCTTCCGCATCGGCCAGGCCCAGGTTCACACTGGGCTCGCGGAAATAAATGGGCATCAACTGCGCGTGGCAGTCTGTGAAGTGCATGAAGCTGACGTTGCCAAACTTGGGCAAGTCGTACAGGCGTTCACCAGCACCAGGGGTGGCGGCCAACACATCCCGGTGGCTGAGGGCCATGCCGGAGGCACTGGCCACGGCCAGCACCTGCATAAACTCACGGCGGCTGAAGCTCATAAATATTCCTTGTTAACCAATAACCAATATTCGAGACCAAAAAAAGGCCAGCAAGTGCTGGCCTTGGGGCGCGCCAAAGGCCATCAGGCGATGGTGGCTTCGTCGGTGCGGCTGTCGCCCTTGTTGTCGGTCCATTTGACAGACAGCTTTTCACCCTTGGCGCCACCTGCAAAGGTGAACGACAGGAAGGGGTTTTGGGACACCGCAGTGCTCCACTGAGCGGTCAGAACGGTTTTACCGTTGTGCGTGGCCACCACATCGGTGATGAAGTGCGCAGGCACGGTGTCACCGGCAGCCGTTTTGCGGGCACCGGTTTCCATGGGGTGTGACATCAGCACACGGACTTGGGTTTTGCCATCTTTGTTGGCAGCGCGGATGCGCATCGGATCAGCCATGATTCAACTCCTGAAAGAATAAAAGGTTTGCCGAGGGGGGTGAGCGGGTATCAGCCGCCGCAACCGCCCAGGGTCACCTTGGTTTCTTTGGTGGCAGAGTACCACTTGCCATCGGCCTTGACCATGGCCACCACGTTGGTGCTTTGGCCCATTTTGAGGCGGGTTTGCACCTCGGCATCGGTACCGGCGGGGATGATAAAACCAGCCGCCAGGGGGGTGGGGTTTTTTTCGACCAAGAGGTAGATCTCGGTGGTGTTGGGCAACTTGCTGCTGGCGCCCACGGGCACTACAGCACCGTTTTCAGCGATGTCAGGGGACACCACAGACACCTGGTCGCTGGTGGCGGGCGTGCCACCCACGGCCTTCAAAGCATCGGCCATGGACTTGGCGTTGTAGGCTTCGCGGGGAGCGGCCATGGCCTGCTCGGCGGTCACAATGCCCAGGGACACCAAGGTGGCCAGGGCGCCCGTGCTCTTCAGTACGGTACGGCGTTTTTGGTTCATGAGGAACTCCTTGCTAAAAAAGGGCCAAAAAGGGCTTTATTTGTCGGGGGCGCCGGCCAGCACCCACTGAGCCAACAATTTGGCATCGTCGTCTTTGAGGGCTGCCTGAGCGGGCATCGGCACAGCACCCCACTTGCCAGACCCACCCGCCTTGATGCTGGCGGCCAGTTTGGCGGCGTCCATGCCTTTGTACTTGGCGGCCACATCTTTGTATGCGGGGCCTACCATTTTTTTGTCGACTGCGTGGCAGGCCATGCAGGCGCTTTTGGTGGCCAGGGCTTTGGCCGCCGCATGGTCTTGGGCGTTGGCAGCCACCGACCCCATCAGGGTCAAGGCAGCTGCGGCAAAAATGGCTTGCATTTTCATAGTTTAGTGTCTCTGTTGGGAGATGGGACTGGGGTTTACACGGTATGCACCAGGGGGTATTTTATTTGGCACCTCCCATGATCCATTGGGCGATCGCTTTGGCATCGGCGTCTTTTAACTGGGGCTGCGGTGGCATCGGCACGGCACCAAAAACACCGGAGCCGCCGCTCTTGATCTTGCCTGCCAAATAGGCCTCCAGGTCGGCCTTGCCCTTGTGTTTGGCAGCGATTTCCGTGAAACCAGGACCCACGATCTTGTTTTTGATACCGTGGCAAGCCGTGCACGCGTTCGATGCCAGAAGGCCTTTGACATCGGTACCCCCGGCTGCGGCGGCCACCACCACGGGTGCGGCAACCGCCACCTTGCCGTCGACCGGTTTGCTGGGGGCCGGTTTGGTGGTATCAGCACCCCGAACTGGGCCCACAACGCGGTTTTGTTCCTGGATGTTGCCGTGCGCATCGCGGGCAAAGTCGGGCAGGAATGAACGGACCTTCGGGTCAACCGCGCAGTCCTTCATGCAGGCCACGTTTTTGACATCACCTTTGCCATTGGTCTTCCACATCGGCTCGTAAAAGGCCATGCCATTGCGGTTGGGCATGCGCTTTTGCACCTCGGCGATGTTTTGATCGGTCAACACAAAGTCGGCTGGCACAATCTCGGCCAAGCTCAAGAGGTAAGCGGTGACACCAAACACCTCGTCAGGGGTGAGGGTTTTGGGGTTGTTCCAGGGCATGGCCCGGTTGATGTAGTCCCATATGGTGGACAACGTGGCCACCTTCATGAAGGTGGTTTTTTGGGGAGCGGTGGCTGGGGCACCCTCGACCAGTGCGGCCACCCGCCCCTTTTCGATGTCCTTTTTGGTGGTGCCGCCCACGATGGGCGTGAACACCTCGTTGGACTCGCCAAAATCACCGTGGCACGAGGCGCATTTGCCTATCCAGACCTCTTCACCCAGGCTCACAGAACCCGCACCTTTGGGCAAGCCTTTGAAATCAGGGCGCACGTCGATGTCCCAGGCCTTGACCTCGGCCGGCGTGGCGTCGCGGCCCATGTGGTGCCAGGGTTTGTCTTGGGCTTGCACCGCCCCAGTCCACACCAGGGCTGAAAAAGCAGCCGCCACAAAACCTGCGTGACGGGACAGTTTGAACAAGGATTTCATCAGTACACCTGCACGTTGGAGACTTCACCGTTTTCAGACAACAGCCAACTTTGAATCGCGTTTTGGTGGTAAACCGATCGGGTGCCACGCACAGCCCGCAACTGGTTGATCTTGGGCTGCACGTAACCGGTGCTGTCTATGGCCCGGCTTTGCAGAACGGCAGGTTTGCCATCCCAGACCCAATCGATGTTGAAACGGGTCAAGGCTTTGGGCAAAACCGGCCCTTCCAAACGGGCGGTGCGCCAGTTGCGGCCGCCATCGGCGCTCACGTCCACGCGTTTGATCGTGCCCCGGCCCGACCACGCCAACCCGGTCACGTTGTAATAACCTTTGTCGAGCAGGGTCTGACCTGCTGAGGGAGTGGTGATGACCGATTTGCACTCTTGGATACCGCTGTACTGGCGGTGTGTGCCATCGGGCATGTGGTCGATGTAGTGCACAGCCTCGTCTTTGGTGGCGTATTTTTGGTCACCCACCTCGATGCGGCGCAGGTACTTGACCCAACTCACACCCTGCACACCGGGCACCACCAAACGCAAGGGGTAGCCGTTCTCAGGGCGCAGCATTTCGCCGTTCATGGCCCAAGCCACCAAACAATCGTCCATGGCCTGGTCGATGGAAATGGTGCGGGTCATGGAAGAACCGTCGGCGCCTTCGGCCAACACGTACTTGCCATTCTTTTTGTCGTAACCACACATCTCGAGCAGGGTCGACAACAGCACACCTGTGAACTCGGAACAACTCAGCATACCGTGGGTGTACTGCACAGTGGGCACAGCCACATTGCCCCACTCGGTGGCCGAGTTGGCGCCACATTCAATGAAGTGGATGCGCGACACGCTGGGCAGGCGCATCAGGTCGTCCATGGTGAACACCCGTTGGCGTTTGACCAAACCATTGATCATCAGGCGGTGCTTGGAGGGATCGATGTCCCACCAACCCTGGTGGTGGCGCTCGAAATGCAAACCACTGGGTGTGATGATCCCAAACAGACCCTGAAGGGGGGTGAAACTGACCGAGGCTTGGTCAACCCGGGTCAGACCTGGGCTTTGGCGGCGGCGCAGGTTGCTTTCCCATTTGCTGGGCTTGCCATACCCGGGATCCATGGCCACGGGTTGGCCCAAACCGGTGCTGTGCTCAGGCAACTTCAGGATCTCGTCTTCACCCGCAGCCCCGGCCGCCATGGCACGGGCGCTGGCACCTGCCGCAGCAACCGCCCCAGCCCCCATGGCCAGTGCTTTGCCCATGAAAGTGCGGCGGGCTTTGCGCGCCCCTTCCAACTGGTCTGTGCTCAGAAAATTCTCAGGCGCGGGCAACACCCGCCCGATGACGTCGCTCAGGTCTTTAGACACTTTCGGATTCCTTTTGTTGAAGGGGGTGAAAAGGCAAGCCCGACACGTCGGGCCCTTGCGCGGCCAAGGCCGCGCCAGAACTGGGCATCCTGCTCAACAGCTGGACCGAAACGCTGCGACACAGCTCCACGATCAAACGGTCGGCCACCCGGTAAAAAATTTGTGTGCCCTCGCGGCGGCGCTCCAACACCCGAGACTGATACATCAAGCCCAGGTGGCGCGACACATTGGCCTGTGCCAAACCCGTGGCACGGATGATGTCGTTGACACAACGCTCTTCTTGGCAAACCGCGTGCAGAATCCGCAAACGAGCGGGTTCACCCAACACGCTGAAGTAACGCGCAGCCGACTCGAAAACATCCTGGTTGCCCAGGGTGTCGGTATCGGCGATCAGGTCAGCGTTGGTCATGCTGATAGTATATGATTGATTGCTAATATATAGATTAGAGCAAACCCTAATATTTTTGTGCGATCAACCACCCACTACCAGGGCTGTGGCACCCGGTTAACCGGTCAGTCGGCCCTGAACGAGGTGCAACACCCGGTCACACCGGGCCGCCAACTGGGTGTCGTGCGTCACCAGCACAAAGGCGGTTCCCCGCTCCCGGGCGAGGTTGAGCACCAGGTTGAAGACCACATCGGCGGTGGTGCGGTCGAGGTTGCCAGTGGGCTCGTCGGCCAGCACACAAGCGGGGTCACCTGCCAGCGCACGGGCGATGGCCACCCGCTGCCGCTCCCCCCCCGACAATTCGGCCGGGCGGTGGTGCAAACGCTCACCCAACCCCACCCGCTGCAACCACTGGATGGCCTGCTGGGCGGCTTGTGGGGGTGGGACCCGGCGCACCCACAAAGGCATGGCCACGTTGTCCAAGGCCGAAAACTCGGGCAACAGGTGGTGAAACTGGTACACAAAGCCCAGGTGCCGGTTGCGCAACACACCCTGCTGGCGGGGCGACAGGCTGGCCAAGGCCTCGCCAGCCAAAGTGACTTGGCCACTGGTCGGCGCATCCAAGCCACCCAGCAGGTGCAACAAGGTGCTTTTGCCAGACCCCGATGCCCCCACGATGGCCACCGTTTCGCCCGGCACCACCTGCAGGTCCACACCGTGCAACACCGTGACATCCAGGCGGCCCTCTTGGTACCGTTTGACCAAACCACGGGCTTCAACCACAGGACGAGGGTCACTCATATCGCAAAGCCTCCGCCGGGTTGACCCGGCTGGCGCGCCAGCTGGGGTACAGGGTGGCTAAAAAAGCCAACACCAAAGCGATCAGGGTGATGGGCAGGATATCGGCTTGCTGGGGATCGCTGGGCATGCGGCTGATCAGGTAGATGTCTTGTGGCAAAAAACTGGCTCCGACCAGGCGCTCCAGCGCCGGCACCAGGGTGTCGATGTTGTAAGCCACTGCCAAGCCCAGCAACAAGCCACTGAAAGTACCGATCACCCCTACCATGGCCCCTTGCACCACAAACACGGCCATGATGCTGGCGGGGCTGGCTCCCAGTGTGCGCAGAATGGCGATGTCGGCGCGTTTGTCGGTCACGGTCATCACCAGGGTGCTGACCAGGTTGAACGCGGCCACCGCCACGATCAAGGTCAGGATGATGAACA
>JBEBBB010000363.1:0-3019 GCA_041158605.1 Pseudomonadota bacterium | reverse complement strand
GCCGGGCAGTCGGACGATGGCCGCGCTTTTGCCGGCCGCTGGGCCGAGGTGGTATTCACGGCGCATTTGAACAAGGCCTCCGCCCAGCACTTTTACCGCGATGTCAAGGCTCGGGCCGTGGCCCACGGCCGCGCCCCCACCGACCTGGCGGTGTTGCCCGGTTTGAGCGCCGCGGTGGGTTCGACCGAGGCCGAGGCGCGCCGCGTCTGGGAGGAGCTGGACGCGCTCACCAGCCCCAGCGTCGGTTTGGCCCGCCTGTCCGCCCGGTTTGGTGGCCACACCTTTGACCACCTGCCCCTCGACCAACCGTTGAAGCGGGGGGATTTCCCCGACCCCGACACCGTGGACGCTTCCAAAAGTCGCGTGCAAGGTTATGTCGATTTGGTGGTGTCCGAGGGGTTGACCTTGCGCCAGCTTTTGCAGCGCCTGGCGGGCGCCCGGGGGCACTTCACAACCGCAGGAACCCCTGAGCAGGTGGCCGACACCATTGCGGATTGGTTTGCATCCGGCGCAGCGGACGGCTTCAACGTGATGCCCCCCACCCTCAACGGCCAGTTCGAGGTGTTCACGTCCGAGGTGGTGCCGCTGTTGCAGCGGCGCGGTTTGTTTCGTGAGCACTACACCGGCACAACCTTGCGGGAGCACTTGGGTTTGGGCCCTGTCAACGCCCCTTGGCCACAACCGCTCGCCGCCTGAGGAGGCCCCGCACGCCATGCCAACTTGCCAGATAAGCACCCCCACCGCTGTGATCGTGCCCGGCTGGCGCGACTCGGGCCCTGGCCACTGGCAAACCCTGTGGACCGACACCTTGCCCCGGGTGCGGCGGGTGGTGCAGGACAACTGGGTGTCACCCCTGCGGTCGGCGTGGGTGGCCCGTTTGCAAGAGACCATCGAGGCGGTGGATGGGCCGGTGGTGCTGGTGGCGCACAGCTTGGGTTGTATCGCGGTGGCCCACCTGCCGGCCGCAGCGTTGCACCGGGTGCAAGCTGCGTTATTGGTGGCCCCGGCCGACCCGGAGCGCCGGGGTGTTCTGGCCGATTTTGCGCCAGTGCCTTACCAACCCTTGCCCTACCGGAGTGTGGTGGTGGCCAGCGCCAACGACCCCTTCTGCCCCGTTCGCCTGGCGGCTGCCTATGCGCGGGCCTGGGGCAGCGACTTTATGCGTTTGAACGCCGCGGGCCACATCAACGTCGAGTCTGGACATGGCGATTGGCCTTTGGGGTTGGCTTTGTTGCAGTCCTTGGGCGTGGCCACAGCGGAGCACGCCGCGCAACCGGGGTCTGCGGTGTCTCTATATTCGGAAATTGCATAAGAAAACAAAAAGTAATTCGTTTGAAAAAGAAGGGGCCGGCTTCAGAATCGGGTCATTCACCTTGTTTTGGAGCCGTTTGTATGAAGCACCCCATCCGTTTGGCCTTGGGCGCCATGGCCTTGGCCCTGGTGTCGTCGGCGTCTGCCCAGACCACCCTGCTCAACGTGTCTTACGACGTGGCGCGCGAGTTCTACAAAGACCTGAACACGGCTTACGTGGCCCATGTCAAAAAGTCCACCGGCAAAGACATCAAGGTGGACCAGTCGCACGCCGGTTCCAGCGCGCAGGCCCGCGCGGTGGCCGATGGCCTGGACGCCGATGTGGTGACCTTCAACACCACCACCGACGTGGATTTTTTGGCCGACAAAGGGGTGGTGGCCAAGGACTGGCGCCAAAAATTCCCCAATGGGGCGGCCCCCACCACGTCCACCATGCTGTTCTTGGTGCGCAATGGCAACCCCAAGGGCATCAAAGATTGGGACGATCTGGTCAAACCCGGTGTGCAGGTGGTGGTGGTGAACCCCAAAACCGGTGGCAACGGCCGCATGGCCTACTTGGCCGCTTGGGGTTACGTGCGCAGCAAGGGCGGCACCGACGCGCAAGCGGCCGAGTTTGTGTCCAAGCTGTACAAAAACGTGCCCGTGTTGGCGCGCGGTGGTCGCGACGCCACAGGCATTTTCCTGCAGCGCAACATCGGTGATGTGTTGGTGACTTTCGAGTCAGAAGTGGTGTCGGTGGACAACGAGTTTGGCAAAGGCAAGGTCGACGCCATCCACCCCAGCGCCTCCATCGTGGCCGAAAACCCCGTGGCGGTGGTGGAGCGCACCGTGTCCAAAAAAGGCACAGCTGCTGACGCCAAGGCCTACCTCGACTTTTTGTACAGCCCCGAGGGCCAAGAGATCGCGGCCAAACACAACATCCGCCCGCGCAACGAAGCGGTGTTGAAAAAATTCGCGTCGGCCTTCAAACCCATCAAACTGTTCACCGTGGACCAGTACTTTGGCTCCTTGGCCGAAGCGCAAAAGGTGCACTTCAACGACGGTGGGCAGTTCGACAAGTTGTACACACAAGGCAAATAAACCATGTCGGGTGTTGTGTCATCGCTGCCTGTGGCCACACGGGCAGCCGGGGGGGGCTCGCGCCGGGCCGGGGTGCGTGTGTTGCCTGGGTTCAACATCACCCTGGGTTACGCCGTGTTGTACCTCAGCTTGCTGGTGTTGATCCCCTTGTCCGCGCTGGTGCTGAAAACGTTCTCCATGACCTGGCCCCAGTTCTGGGAGGCGGTCACGTCGCCCCGGGTGCTGGCGTCCTACCGCCTGACGTTTGGCGCCTCGCTGATCGCCGCTCTGGTGAATGTGGTGTTTGGCCTCTTGGTGGCCTGGGTCTTGGTGCGTTACCCCTTCCCTGGCAAAAAACTGGTGGATGCCTTGGTGGACCTCCCGTTCGCCTTGCCCACTGCGGTGGCGGGCATCTCGCTCACGGCCCTTTTGGCGGGCAACGGTTGGGTGGGGCAGTACCTGGAGCCGCACGGCATACAACTGGCGTTCAACCCCAATGGGGTGGTGATCGCCCTTATTTTTATCGGACTGCCATTTGTGGTGCGCACCGTTCAACCGGTGTTGGAAGACGCTGAAAAAGAGCTGGAAGAGGCCGCCACCTGTTTGGGAGCCACCCGTTGGCAAACCTTCAGCCGCGTGGTGTTTCCCA
>JBEBBB010000362.1:0-4286 GCA_041158605.1 Pseudomonadota bacterium | reverse complement strand
GCCGAGCAGTACGACAAAAACGTCAAGACAGTGCCGGGCAGCAACGACCTGGTCGAGTACGCGGTGCGCATGCCGGGCAAAAGCAGCGACCAAGTGGTGTGGCTGCCCATCGACTCCAAATACCCGGTCGAGCACTACCAACGCTTGGTCGATGCCCACGAACAGGCCGACAAGGCCCTGGTGCAGCAGGCCGCTTCGGCCTTCGAGGCCTCGATCCGCTTGGAGGCCAAAAAGATCGCCAGCAAATACGTCAGCCCGCCGCACACCACCGATTTTGCGGTGTTGTTTGTGCCCACCGAGGGCCTGTTCGCCGAGGTCTGCCGCATACCCGGCATGGTCGAGGCTTTGCAGAACGACTTCCGCGTGGTGGTGGCCGGCCCCACCACCTTGTCGGCCATGCTCAACAGCCTGCGTTTGGGTTTCCGCACGCTGGCGATTGAAAAGCGGTCTTCCGAGGTGTGGAACATTCTCTCGGCTGTGAAAACCGAGTTTCGCAAGTTCGGTGACATCGTGGACGCTACCCACAAATCCATCGACGCGGCCGCCAAAAAGTTTGGTGACATCGGTGTGCGGTCGCGCGCCATCGAGCGCAAATTGCGCGACGTTGAAGAGCTGCCCGGGCAGGCCACGGCCCCCTTGGTCGGGGCCGATGCGCTGGGCCTGGACGACCCCGAAACCGACTGACTGCACCCCGGGCACCTGACATTCGGTATGGCCTTTTTGCAAACAGCCAAAGCCTGGGCCCAACGCCTCAAACGCGATGGCGTGACCCTTTGGTTCGCTGGCCGCCACCCCCGCACGCCCTGGCACGCCAAAGCCTTGGGGGTGGTGGTTGTGGCCTACGCCCTCAGCCCCATAGACCTGGTACCCGATTTCATACCCGTATTGGGATTTGTGGACGATGTGTTGCTGTTGCCGGGCCTGATCTGGTTGGCCGTACGCCTGTTGCCAGCCGACGTGTTGGCCGATTGCCGCCACCAGGCCGAGGCCTGGTTGCTGGCCCAAGGGCGCAAGCCCCGCAGCTGGGCCGGTGGGGTGGCTGTGGTGCTGTTGTGGGTGGCCCTGGCCGCGGGCGCTGTTGGGTGGTTCTTAAACCGTTGATCGCGTTTTACGAAGACCGTTTGAACGGATTTCCACCCGTGCGTTCAGTCGATTTCGTAGACCGACAACCGCGCGGCGGCAGCCAAGGTGTTCAGACGGCACACATCACGCACGGTTTTGGCTTCGTTAAAAGCCCCACCTTTGCCGGTGATTTTGCGTAGAATGGCTTTGAAAGACATGTTCGGCTCCTGTACGAGTACTGTATGAAAAAACAGTATATCCAGGTTCTTGGGTTTTTGGCAAGCCCCGCCGTTGTGGGGTTCACGCCACCCCCCTCAAAAATCAAAACCCAGTTGCACCGCCCCTGCACCTGCCCCTGATGCCGGTGGCGGGGTTTTGCGCCGACCTTGGCCAGACCAACCTTGGCGGGACGCGTGTTTGTCGATCACCGCTGCTTTGCCCGCCCGAACCTCGGGGTCGCGGCGGCGCTCGTGCAGCCGGGTCTTGGCGTTCCGGGTGGCCGCTGCCAGTTCCACGGGGGGCGTCGGCAAGTTCACCCCCGGCACCAACGTGGTGGGCATGCGCCAGGGCTCTAGCAGCCAACTGTCGGGCACCTGCCGAAGCGCCGGTAACCAGCGGCGCACAAACCGCCCATGGGGGTCGTGGTCTTGGGCCTGTTTGATGGGGTTGTAGACCCGTGTGGTGTTGATGCCTGTGGTGCCCGATTGCATTTGCATCTGGCTCCAGTGGATGCCGGGCTCGTAATCCAAAAACCGGGTGGCCAGCCACAAACCCACCGGTCGCCAGTGCAACCACAAGGGGTAGGCGGCCACAGACACGAGCATGGCCCGCATCCGAAAATTCAGCCAACCGGTGTGCTCCAGCATGGCCACACACGCGTCCACCAAAGGCCAGCCCGTGCGCCCCGATGTCAAGGCCTCAAAATGGGCCAGGTTGTGGTCGTTTTCGCGCAGGCCGTCGTAGCCCCTGTGCATGTTGACCCATTCGATGGCCGGTTCACTTTCCAGTTTCTGTATGAAGTGGCAGTGCCAATACAGGCGGCTCATGAACGCCTGCAAGCCCGCCCGGTGCCGTGTGGCCTCAGGGGGCAGGGCAGCGATGTGGGCCCGGGTCAGTTGCACCGTTTCGCGCAGGCCCACGCTGCCCCACGCCAGGTGGGGCGACAGCCGCGAGCACGCGTCGGGTGCGGTCAACGGTGATGAGATCCCGCCCCGGTAGCCCAAGCTGCGGGTGTGCAAAAAACCATTGAGGGTGGACAGGCCCCGCTCGCGCCCACCCCGCTGGCGGGCCGGTGGGTTGTGGACCAGGTGGCTGGGTGCGCGCATGGCGCGAGGGGAGGGCGCATCGGCGGTGGGTGTCCAAAAACGCAGGCCGCTGGTGTCGGCCAAGGGCTCGGCCATGGTTGTTTCCCAAGCGGCTTGCCAAGTGTTGCGGTCGCGCAGGCGGCGCACCACGCCAAACTGCCGGTGCTCGTGCCAGATCACCCCATGGGCGTGGCACCAGGCGGCCACGGCTTTGTCGCGTTCGTAGGTCCAACCGTTGCCGGTTTCCTCGTGGCTGTGCAGTTGGTTGAAGGGGGCTTGTTGCCAGATGGCGGACAACACCTCGGTGATGGTGCCGGTGCGCACCTCAAGACCACCCCCCAGGCTTTGCAGGTGTTGGTGCACATCACCCAGGCACTCTTGCACAAAGTGGAAGTGTTGCAAGGCCATGTCGGGTTGCTGCCACAAGCCCGGCTCCACCACGTACAGGCAGCGAACGGGCCCGGCGTGGGCCGCAGATGCCAAGGCCTTGTGGTCTTGCCAGCGCAAGTCCCGTTTGAACCACACCAGGCTGTACGACATGGCACGAAGGGATGGTTTCAGTGCTGGGGTCAGCGCTGGTGATGGCGCCCTGGGTCGACCAAACCAGTGGCCAGCGCAACCCCGGCCACAATCACCAAACCACCCAGCAGCATGGCCGTGGTCACGCTTTCACCCAGGAACAGCGCCCCGTACAACAGGGCAAACACAGGGATCAGGAACGTGACCGTTAAGGTTTTGCTGGGGCCTGCCCGCTCGATCAGGCGGAAATACAGGATGTAGGCCACGGCGGTGCAAAAAAGACCCAGCGCCCCGACCGCCACCCACGCGGTGGCCGACGGCGTGTGGTCGGGCCAGAACCACAAGGTGGGGACGGCCAAGCCCAAGCTGGCCCCCCATTGGCTGCCGGTGGCGGTGGCCATGGGCTGTATGCCCATCAGGTGTTTTTTGGTGAAGCTGGCGGCCACCCCGTAGCAGAAGGTCGCAGCCAAACACGCCACCACCGCCCACCCGGTGCCGCCGGGTTTGAAGCTGGCTTTGTTCCAACTGAGCAAGCCCACGCCCACAAAACCAATGGCCAGGCCCACCGCGCGCCAGCGTTGGGGTTTGTCGCCCAACCACACCCAGGCCACCAGGGCGCCGAACAAGGGCACGGTGGCGTTGAGGATGGCCGACAGGCCCGTGGTGATGGACATCACCGCGTAGGCATACAACGCAAACGGAATGCCCGAGTTCAACAGCCCCACAAACAGGATGGGGCCGGCTTTGCGTTTGAAGTCGGGCCAAGCCCCCGACCACCACAACACCGGGGCCAGGCACAGGCTGGCCACCAACACCCGCAAACCCGCTGTGGCCCAGGGGCCAAATTCGGTGGCGCCCATGCGGGTGAACAAAAAAGACAAGCCCCACAGGGCCGCCAGCAGCAGAAACTCTGCCGCCAATGAACGGTTCATGGTCGGCTCCGGTCAGTGGCCTTCCAAGGCCAACAGCGCCACCTTGCGGTGCATGCCACCCGAGTAGCCCGTGAGCTGACCTTGGGCGCCCACGACCCGGTGGCAGGGCACCACCACACTCCATGGGTTGCGCCCCACAGCCCCCCCTACAGCCCGCACCGCTTTGGGCCGGCCCAGGGTTTGGGCGATCTGGCCGTAACTGGTGGTTTGGCCGTGGGGTATTGCCAAAAGGGTCGTCCACACACTTTGTTGAAACGGTGTGCCGAGCAGGGACGTGTCCAATGCCAGTTCGAAGCGCTGCAGCCGTTTGTCGAAATAGGCGGCCAGTTGCTCGCGCGCCGACCCCAGCACGGGGTGGGTTGCCTGGGTTTGGGTGGCTTGTGTTGAGGCCTGCGCCCAGCTGGGGCGGTCGGCTTGGTCGGCGAACCAAGCGCCTACCAAGCCCTTGTCGGTGGCGGCCAGCACCATG
>JBEBBB010000361.1:0-7422 GCA_041158605.1 Pseudomonadota bacterium | reverse complement strand
TTCGCCCGCGCTGTGGGGGAGTACGGTTCGGTGATTTTTATCGCCGGCAACATGCCCATGGTGTCTGAGATCACGCCGCTCATCATCATCGGCAAACTGGAGCAGTACGAATACGCGGGTGCCACCGCGGTGGCCACGGTGATGCTGGCCATCTCGTTTGTGTTGTTGCTGGTGATCAATGGTTTGCAAGGCTGGCAGCGCAAACGTTCGGCGGGGAATTCGCAATGACAAGCAACAGCGTGCGGTCCGCCCAGCGCGGCACCACCGAATCCGCGTGGGTGCGTTACACCCTGACCGGTGTGGCCTTGGTGTTCATGTTTTTGTTCTTGGTGTTGCCTTTGGCAGCCGTGTTCACCGAGGCTTTGCGCAAAGGTTGGGGCGCCTATGCCGAGGCCTTGCGGGAACCCGATGCCTGGGCCGCCATCCGCCTCACCCTCCTGACCGCGGCCGTGGCGGTGCCGTTGAACCTGGTGTTTGGTGTCGCGGCCGCTTGGGCCATTGCCAAGTTCGAGTTCCGTGGCAAGTCTTTTTTGACCACCCTGATCGACCTGCCGTTTTCGGTCTCGCCCGTGGTGGCGGGTTTGATTTACGTGCTGGTGTTTGGTGCGCAGGGTTGGTTCGGCCCCTGGCTGGCCGACCATGGCATCAAAATCGTGTTCGCGGTGCCCGGCATCATCTTGGCCACCGTTTTTGTGACCTTCCCGTTCATCGCCCGTGAGCTCATCCCGCTGATGCAGGCGCAAGGCAACGACGAGGAACAAGCCGCCATTGTGTTGGGCGCGTCGGGTTGGCAAACCTTTTGGTACGTCACCCTGCCCAACATCAAGTGGGGACTGATTTACGGGGTGATTTTGTGCAACGCTCGCGCCATGGGCGAGTTTGGTGCGGTCTCGGTGGTGTCGGGCCACATCCGTGGCCAAACCAACACCATGCCCTTGCACATCGAGGTGCTTTACAACGAGTACCAATCGGTGGCCGCGTTTGCCGTGGCGTCGCTGCTGGCCTTGTTGGCCCTGGTCACCTTGGCGATCAAAAGCGTGGTGGAGTGGCGCCACGAGCGGGAGCTGAAAGCCACCGCCGACCTGCCACCCGAGCGGCCCACCCCCGCCACCCACGCCAACCCGGTTTGAAGGCCACCTGGAGCCCGACATGAGCATAGAAATCCGCGACGTCAACAAACACTTCGGCAACTTCCACGCGCTGCGCAACGTCAACCTGGACATCGCGTCCGGTGAGTTGCTCGCCCTGTTGGGCCCCTCGGGTTGTGGCAAAACCACGCTGTTGCGCATCATCGCCGGGCTGGAAACCCCGGACACCGGTAGCATCCACTTCAGTGGCGAAGACACCACCAGCGTCCACGTGCGCGAGCGCAACGTGGGGTTTGTGTTCCAGCATTACGCCCTGTTCCGCCACATGACCGTGTTTGAAAACGTGGCCTTTGGCCTGCGCGTCAAACCCCGGGGCCAGCGCCCCAGCGAGGCGCAGATCCGCCAGAAGGTCACGGACCTGCTCAAGCTGGTGCAGCTGGATTGGTTGGCCGACCGTTACCCCTCCCAGTTGTCGGGCGGGCAACGCCAGCGCATCGCACTGGCCCGGGCCTTGGCGGTGGAGCCCAAGGTGTTGTTGCTCGACGAGCCTTTTGGGGCTTTGGACGCCAAGGTGCGCAAAGAACTGCGCCGCTGGTTGCGCCGCCTGCACGACGAGTTGCACGTGACCTCCATCTTCGTGACCCACGACCAAGAAGAGGCACTCGAAGTGGCCGACCGTGTGGTGCTAATGAACAGCGGTGTGGTGGAGCAGGTGGGCACCCCCCAGGCCGTTTGGGACCAGCCCGCCAGCCCTTTTGTGTATGGCTTTTTGGGCGATGTCAACCTGTTCCATGGCCGCGCCCACGAGGGCCTGTTGCACCTGGACGGTGTGGCCATCGACACCCCAGAGCACCAGGATGTGCAGGACCACAAGGCCTTTGCCTACGTGCGCCCACACGACCTCGCGGTGGAGCGCTACACGCCTGGCGCACCGGGCATCGTCGCGGAGTTGCAACGCGCGATTGTGGTGGGGCCTATCGCCCGCCTAGAGCTCTGGCCTGTGGACCCCAAGCAGCCCGATGGGCACGACCCCTTGATCGAGGCGCAAATGTCGGCCGAGCGGTTTCACGCCCTGGGCTTCAAAGAGGGTGAGACCCTGGTCGTGTCGCCGAAAAAGGCGCGGGTGTTTTTGCACCCCCAACCGCCTGAAACCACGGTTTGATCAAGGACAATCGGGAGGCATGAACACCATGTCTTCCGAACAGGCGCTTGCTGGCGCCCAGGCCGTTTTGCCACCCGACGATGGGCTGCGGCTGGAGCTGCACAACGAGGTGCACGCCCGGCCCCCTGCACGGATACGCTTGCCAGCGCTGGTGACCTATGTGGCCGTGTTGAACCATGGTGTCAGCCGCGCGCAAGAGCTGCACCATTTGCAGGCTTTGCCGGGCCAGTCGCATTTGTCGGACCCTGACGTTCAAGGGCATTTTTTGCGTTTGCGTGTGGCCGATCACACCATCAAATGGGAACGCCACAGCGAGTTCACCCGTTATTCGATTGTGCAACCCCTGCCTGCTGGCGCTGGGTTAGAGGCCAGCAACCCCGATTTGTTGGGGCACATCGCGGTGTCAGCGCCTTGGTTGGCCAGCATCCCTGGGCGCACAGTGGTGGCCATACAGTTGGTCATGGTGGTCATGGATTTGACCGACGCCGATGCCTTGTTGACCCAAGCCCAGACGTGGTTGGGGGGGCGCAACGTGGTGGCGTCTCAAATGGGGGGCGGGCACTCTTGGGTGGTGACCGACTTCCATGTGCGCCCTGACGGTTTTGAGCGCATGCTGGTGTTGGCCCCGCCGGGTACCACCCAGACCCGGGCGGGCCGGATTTCCATGCGTGTGTTAGAGCTGGAAACCTACCGCTTGATGGCCCTGCGTGGTTTGCCCGTGGCCAAGGGTTTGGCGCCCCAGTTGGGCGAGGCCGAAAACGAGTTGGCGGCGATCACGGCCAACCTGGAAGGCAAAGCCACGTCCGAACAAGACCTGTTGGACCGTTTGATTGGGTTGGCCGCTCGGGTCGAGCGCGCCACCGCCGAACACAGCTACCGGTTTTCAGCCACACGGGCCTACGACGCCCTGGTTCAGCAGCGCATCACCGAGCTGCGAGAAAAGGCCATACCAGGTACCCAGACATTGGGTGAATTCATGCGCCGGCGTTTGTCACCCGCCATGGCCACGGTGGTGTCCACCGAGCGCCGTCTGGCATCGCTATCTGAGCGGGTGTTCCGGGCCAGTGCGCTGCTGCGCACGCGGGTGGACATCGCCACCGAGGGTCAAAACCAGCAGTTGCTGGAAAAACTGACCCGGGGTCAAGACCTGCAACTGCGTTTGCAAAGCACCGTGGAAGGCCTGTCTATTGCGGCCATCTCGTACTACGTGGTGAGCTTGCTGCTGTACGGTGCCAAGGCCCTCAAAGAGGCCGGTTTGCCGGTGCACCCCGAGTTGGCCGCAGGCGCCTGCATCCCGGTGGTGTTGTGGGGGGTGTGGCGAACCACCCGGCGCATCCACGACAAACTCCACAACGGCCACTGATCGCCGCCCCCGCCCCGCCTGGCTGGCGGGGTGGTGGGTGTTATTTGCTGCTCAGGTACTCGGCCACCGCGGCCATTTCCAGCTCGGTCATTTTTTCAGCGACCACGTGCATGACCGCGTTGTCGTTGGTGCGCTCGCGTTTGTTGAATTGTTTCAACTGCGTGTGCACGTACCCTGAAAACTGTGTGGCCAAGCGGGGCAGGTTGGCAGCCCCTTCCGCGGCCACGCCGTGGCAGCTGACGCAAGCGGGCACACCGCTGAATTTGTTGCCGTTGTGGTAGATGTAACGGCCCATGGCGGCCAACTGGGGTTCTTTGGCCTCTTCACGTGGAATGGCCATTTTTTCGTAGTACTTACCCAGGGCGATCATTTCGTCGGGTGTCAGCTTGGACACCATTTCGGCCATGGCGGTGCTTTTGCGGGTGCCGTTTTTGAAAGCCGTGAGCTGTTTGGCCACGTATTCGGCGTGTTGTCCCGCCAACCGTGGAAAGACCTCGCTGGTGGACTCGCCTTGGGCGCCATGACACAAAAAACACGAACCACCAGCGATCTTTTTGGCGCGGGCTTCATCGGCTTGCGACCAAGCGGCAACGCTGCTGGCCAAAGCCAGCAACCCAACCAGCCCAACGCGGAGGGGTTTGAAGGTGGAAGCGGTGCGAGACATGATGAATATAAGAAATCAATGATATTTTGCCGACAAAAAAGCCCCAGGTCAAGCTGGGGCTGCGCCGGGTGTCAAGCCAGGGTGTCGGCCCAAATGTTCTTGGCCCAAGCCAAGGCGTAGCGGCCTTCGAGCTCGCTGGCTGCTGCCGACACACCACCCGATCCGGGCACGGTCAGCATGGTTTTCTTCTCAGCGTCGTAGCGGTGCACGCTGGCCACATGCACCACGTCTTCGTCGGTGACAAAGCTGTAGCAGGTGTTGGCGTAAATGGGCAGTGCAGGGGGTTCTTTGCCCATCAACAAGGACACCACAGCGGCGGCACAGGTTTTACCGTGCTGGTTGGCCATGTGACCCGACTTGGGCATGGCGGGTGCGATTTGGATGGCATCGCCCAGCACGTGGATGTTTTTGGCGGCCTTGGACTCGAAAGTCAGGAAGTCCACATCACACCAGCGCTTGTTGGCGGTGGCCAAGCCGGTTTTCACGGCAATGTCGCCCGCGCGCATGGCCGGTACCACGTTGGCCACACCGGCTTTGAAGTCGTCGTTGAACTCGAACTTCAAGGTGTTGGTGGCCGCGTCCACATCGGTCACATTGTGTTTGGGCCGGTACTCGATCATGCCCTTGTAGTGGTCGTTCCAGGCCTTCAAGAACAGCGCCTTTTTGGACTGGATGTCGTCGTTGGCATCAAAAATCACAACCTTGCTCTTGGGCTTGGCCTTTTTGAAGTAGTTGGCCACCATACAAGCGCGTTCGTAGGGGCCGGGGGGGCAGCGGTAGGGCGCCAGGGGAATGCTCAGGGCGTAGGTGCCACCATCGGGCATGGCTTCCAGTTGTTTGCGCAGTGCCACGGTTTGGGCGCCGGCTTTCCAGGCGTGCAGCACCTTGTCTTTGGCCGCCGCTGAGGCCATGCCGGGCAAGGTTTCCCACATGAAGTCCACACCGGGCGACAAAATCAGCCGGTCGTAGTTCAGGTCGCCGCCACCGGCCAGCTTGACCACCCGTTTGTCTGGGTCGATGCTGCTGACCATGTCGCGCACCACCTTGACGCCATGGCGTTTGTCCAGGTTGTCGTAGGGAGTGGTGATGTCGGCCAGGGTTTTGCTGCCTTGGATCACCAGGTTGGAAATCGGGCAAGACACAAAAGCGGGGTTGGGTTCCACCAGGGTCACACGCACGGCACCCTCAGAGAACAGGCGCAGGTACTTGGCCGCTGTGGCCCCACCGTACCCCCCGCCCACCACCACCACGTGGGGGCCAGATCCACCCGTGGAGGCGCACCCACCGATCAAACCCAAAGAGCCCAGGGCAGAACCTGCTGCGACCGACTGTACAAATTGACGACGTTGCATGGTGTGGACTCCTTATTTGGGCTGGGCGGCAAAGTAGGCTGCAATCGCTTTGAGCTGGTCATCGGAATACCCTTTGGCCAGCTGGTGCATGATGGTGGCGGGTTTGCGGCCGCTTTTGAAATCCAACAGTTTTTGGGACATGTCGTCTTTGTCTTTGCCGGCCAGGGATTCCATGCCCGGCTGGGCTTTGCCGTTGGTGCCGTGGCAGTTGGCGCATGCCGCAGCCCAGACCTTGACCTGGGCCACTTGGGCTTGGGCACCCAAGGCCGCGAGGGCAAACAGGCCTGTGGCCATGGTTTTGAACAGAAGGGACATAGGGGCCTCCTTGGGCTGTTGGGGGGTGGTGAAAGACATGTCTGATATCAGAGAATGCTCATATAAACATCTTCTGTATCTTATAGCTGGTAACTTGCAGTGGCTTACAGTACAAACCCTGTCGTTTACCCGGTGGGGTATGTGGTGTTCAGCCGAGCAGGGCGTGGGCAAATTCGGTGGCATCAAAGGTTTCCAGGTCTTCGAGTTTTTCACCCACGCCAATGAAATACACCGGCAAGGTGCGTTGGCGCTCGCGGGCCCACATGGCAATAGCCGCCAGCACGCCACCTTTGGCGGTGCCATCGAGTTTGGTGACCACCAAACCGGTCAGGCCCAGCGCATCGTCAAACGCCTTGACTTGGGCCAAACCATTCTGACCGGTGTTGCCATCAATGACCAGCAAAACCTCGTGGGGTGCGGTGGCATCGGCCTTTTGCACCACCCGTTTGATTTTTTTCAGTTCTTCCATCAGGTGCAACTGGGTGGGCAAACGACCAGCGGTGTCCACCACCACCACGTTTTTGCCACGCGCCTTGCCCGCAGACACCGCGTCAAAACTCACGGCAGCGGGGTCGCCGCCCTCTTGGCTGACGATATCCACGGTGTTGCGCTGGGCCCAAACGCCCAGTTGCTCGCGGGCTGCGGCCCGGAAGGTGTCCGCGGCCGCCAGCAGAACGGTTTGCCCTTCGTTGGCCAAATGCCAGGTTAGCTTGCCTATGGTGGTGGTTTTGCCCGCACCGTTCACACCCGTCACCATGATGACCTTGGGCCCGCCATGTGGGGCTTGGAGGTCCAGGGCTTTTTCCAGCGGGGCGAGCAAATCGGTGATGGCGTCTGCCAGCAGCAACTTGACCGCAGCCGGATCGGTGGTTTTGGTGGCTTTGACCCGTTGTTTCAGGTCACCCAACAGGTGTTGTGTGGCGCCAACCCCCGTGTCGGCCATCAGCAAAGCGCTTTCCAGGTCTTCGTAAAGCTGGTCATCGATTTGGGTGCCGGTGAACACCCCCGCCAAACTGGCACCCGTTTTGCGCAGGCCTTGGGTCAACCGCTGGAACCAGCCAGTGCGGCCTTCGGTGGCGGGGGGGGCGGCCAAGACCGGGTCAGCAGGGCTGGCCGCTGGTGCGGTCGGGGCCGGCTCTGCGGGTGGGGGGCTGGGGGGTTTTTTCTTAAAAAAGCTGAACATTTGGGTTGTTTCTAGAATCCACACCATTCTATGAAACTCGCTTCTCACCTTTTTGGTCTTGGGTTGTTGGCTTGGTGCTTGGGTTGTGCCCCCCCTTTGCAGGCGGCGGCACCCCCATCCAACCCGGCTCTCCAGGTCTCTACTTTGTCCAACGGCATGACCCTGGTGGTGCAGGTGGACAAACGCGCTGCCACGGTGGTCCACATGGTGTGGGTGCGTGTGGGGTCGGTGGACGAGGTGGATGGCACCTCGGGCGTGGCCCATGTGCTGGAGCACCTCATGTTCAAGGGCACGC
>JBEBBB010000360.1:0-2734 GCA_041158605.1 Pseudomonadota bacterium | reverse complement strand
GTGGACCGCGATTGTGGGCGGCGCCTTGGTATCGCTCTTGGGTGGTTCTTCGGTTCAGATAGCCGGCCCTGCTGGGGCCTTTATCGTGATCGTTTACGGCATCGTCGAACGGTATGGTGTGCCCAACCTGCTGATCGCCACAGCCAGCGCGGGTGTGTTGCTGTTCTTGCTGGGCTTGTTCAAATTGGGCGGCGTGGTGCGTTTGGTGCCCGTCAGTGTGGTCATTGGGTTCACAAACGGTATCGCAGTCCTGATCGCTTTGTCCCAGGTGCGCGACCTCTTGGGCCTGACCATCCACAAACTGCCCGCGGACTTTTTTAACCAAATCGGCACCCTTTACCAGCACCTAAACACCTTCAACCCATGGGCCTTCGCCTTGGGTGTGTTGTGTGTATTGGGCTTGTTTTTGTGGCCCCGGTTGTGGGCACAAGACTCGGTTTTTTTGCAGAAACTGGACACGCTGGACGTGGGCTCCGCACTGCGGGTCACCTCCCGGGTTCCGGGCCCGGTGGTGGCACTGGTGTCGCTGACGGCACTGGCCTGGGTTTTGAACATGCCCGTGGACACCATAGGGTCCCGGTTTGGCGGCATCCCCAACAGCCTGCCAGTGTGGTCTTGGCCCGCTTTTTCCTGGGAAACGGTCAAACAACTGGTCAGCCCCACCCTCACCATCGCGGCACTGGGAGCCATTGAGTCGCTGTTGTGTGCCCGCGTAGCCGATCAACTGGGCGAACACCCCCAACACGACCCCAACCAAGAACTGATGGCCCAAGGTGTGGCCAACACCGTGGTGCCCTTTTTGGGGGGTATGCCCGTCACAGGCACCATTGCCCGCACCGTCACCAACATCCGCGCAGGAGCGACCTCGCCGGTCGCAGGCCTGGTTCACGCCTTGGTTCTGGCCCTGGTGGTGCTGGTGGCAGCGCCCTTGGCCCAACACATTCCCCTGGCTGTGCTGGCCGGTGTGTTGGTGTTCGTGGCCTGGAACATGGGCGAATGGCACGCCTTTGCCACGCTGAAACGGTACAGCAACCACTACCGCCTGATGCTGGTGTCTGCCTTTGTGTTGACCGTGGTGTTCGACCTGACCGTGGCGGTTGAGCTGGGTTTGGTGTTGGCCGTGGTGTTGTTCGTCAGGCGCCAAAGCGCCCTGTTCCAAGTGACCCCCCTCACCGCCCCAGCCCCCAACACCTTGGCCTACACCCTGTATGGCAACCTGTTTTTTGGGGCCGTGTCCAAAATGGATACGGTCATGGCAGCGGTAGAGCTTGCACCTCCAGGCACCGAACTGGTGTTGGATGCCAGCCAACTGATCTCTTTGGACACCACGGGCCTGGACACACTGGAGCAGCTGCACAAAACCCTGGTCAAACGGGGTGGCTTGTTGCGGCTCACCCATTTGCACCCCCAGCCTCAATCCCTGATCGATAGGTCGGGGTTTGGCGCCAAGCTCGGGCCCCAGCCGTTAAAATCCCAAGGTTAACCACCGCACCTTGGCCATGAACATCTTCGCCCGCCCGCACTACGTCTCTGACGCCACGCAGTTCATCAATGACCTGAAAACCGCGCAACCCCAGTTGGAAGCCGAACAACGGCACGGCCGGTCGCTGCTGTGGGACAAGCGCATAGACCGCGACCAGCAAGCCCAGGCACAGGCTGCACGGGTGGCCCAAAAGCCCTACGTGTACCAAACCAACCCCGACCAGCGTTAAACCCCCTGGCCACCCCCGATGGCCAGCGATACCGGCGCCCTGCCCCCCCTGCCTGCCTTCCCAGACCTCACCGCACCTGACACCGACACCACACCGGATGTGGTCGACCAGGTGGCGCGGGCCCGCTTGTACGGCGAACCCCTGTTCGCCTTGCCGCAAGACCTGTACATCCCGCCCGATGCCCTGGAGGTGTTCCTCGAAGCCTTTGAAGGCCCGCTGGACCTGTTGCTTTACCTGATCCGCAAGCAGAACTTCAACATCCTCGACATCCCGATGGCCGAGGTCACCAAGCAGTACCTGCTGTACGTGGAACAGGTGCGCCAGCGCAACCTGGAACTGGCCGCCGAATACCTGCTGATGGCGGCCATGCTCATCGAGATCAAGTCGCGCATGCTGCTGCCACCCAAAAAGACGGTTGATGGCGAAGAGGCAGAAGACCCCCGGGCCGAGCTGGTTCGCCGGTTGCTGGAGTACGAACAAATCAAGCTGGCGGCCCAACACCTGGCCGACGCGCCCCAACTGGGCCGCGACTTTTTGCGGGCACAGGTGTATGTGGAACAGGCACTGGTGCCCCGTTTTCCCGATGTCCATGCGGCAGACCTGCAGAGCGCCTGGCAAGACATCATCAAAAGGGCCAAATTGGTTCAACACCACCGCATCAGCCGCGAAACCCTGTCGGTGCGCGAACACATGAGCCTGGTGTTGCGCCGCCTGCAGGGGCGCAAGTTTGTGGATTTTGACGAGCTGTTTGACCCCAGCAAAGGGGTGCCCGTGTTGGTGGTCACCTTCATCGCCATGCTGGAGCTGGCCAAAGAGACCCTGATCGAATTGACACAGGCCGAAGCCTACGCCCCCATTTACGTGCGGTTGGCCTACACCCCCACCTGAACCGGGCTTTTCAGCGCCCCAATCCCTGATCGCGGATCCATGCCCCCCACCTTCCACCAAACCCATGTGTTGGTCATCGGCAGCGGCCTGGCCGGCCTGGGCACCGCCCTGATGTTGCCCCCTCACGTGCAGGT